>NZ_JBNDYG010000036.1:0-95663 GCF_049893405.1 Paenibacillus sp. Dod16 | reverse complement strand
CGGGCCGCCTCCAATTTTAATTCCAAGGAGTACCGTTGGTAAGTTTGTCCTTTTTTAGCCATGAAAAAATCCCCTTCGTTAGGCAAGATTAAGTCCATCTTAACAGATGTCTTTTTTCTCTTGTCTACTAAAAGGGGATAATACCAACATGGCGACTTCAAGAGTTAATCATACGGATTGACACAAGCCAAAAGACTATTTCGGCGTGTTGCTATTCCGAGGATCATATAATCCCGACGTGTCCTTGAACCATTCGAAGATATGCGATACACAAACCTTAAGGACCGCATAGCCGGGAACGGCTAACAAAATGCCAACCACACCGAACAGATTGCCGGCCGTCAGTATGACAAAGATAATCGTAATGGGGTGAATCTTGAGCGTTTTACCCATGATTTGGGGTGAGATGAACTTCCCTTCTATTAATTGCACGATCGTCCATACCGCCACCATCTTCAGCAGCATCACCGGAGAAGTGACCAGAGCCACAATGAGCGCAGGCGTAATCGCGATTGCGGGTCCCAGATAAGGCACCACGCTGGTGAACGATGCAATAATCGCCAGAATCAACGCGTAATCCAAACCGATGATCATGTAACCGATATACAGCAGAATACCAATACAGAAGCTCACAATAATCTGCCCGCGGATAAACGAGCTGATCTGATGGTTGATATCCTGAAGCACATGCAAAATTCCGGAACGACTCTTCGTCGGCAGGAAAGACAATATTTTCAGAGGGAGCTTCTTGCCGTCTTTCAGCATATAAAACAGTACAAAAGGTACCGTCACGATCGACAACACAACCTCTGTAAATGCACCCAGAAACCCGCCAACTCTACTCCACGTGTGGTTTAGAAGTTCCGTTGCCTTCTGCGTGACGGTGGTCCACCATTCCTGGGAGTTAATGTTCATGGTTTCTTGAATCTGGTTATACAACTCGCTGCCCGTTAGATCTTCAAACTGCTGTCTAACCTTTTCGCTATATGTCGGAAAGTTATCAATCAGCCCCATAATCTGGTTGCGCAGCACCGGAATGACCGCGAGCACCACAATCGTTAGAATACCGGCTATAACCAGATAGAGGATCAGGATGGACCATCCACGCTTGATTTTCCATTTCTCCATCACATCCACCAGAGGATTCAGCAAATAATAGAGTATTCCTGATAAAATGATCGGCAAAACGATCGTCTTGATTAACACGGCGAGCGGATGCAGCACAAACGAAATTTTGCTTAGAACCAACACATTGAGTCCAACCAGCAACAGAACAAGCAAAAGAAGCACAAATTTATTGTTCAGAAAAAAGCGCTTGAACCGATCCGGCCAAATACGGGGTTGCTCCATACATGTCCTCCCTTACTTATGTATACATATTCAAGTTGTAACGCTGAGCATCGATTCACGACACCGAAAAAAACCGACAAAACGACGCGCTCTTCATTCTTTTAACTATAATGTTTGAACGGGGCACATGTCCAGTTTACCAAGAACGAACGGGGAGATACGTTCATGTATTCACAGACATCAGTAATAAACAAGCCCGCATGTCACTATGACACGCAGGCTGAAGCAATTCGGTAAGATGATGTTACAAGTATCGAGAAATGATCCGCACCAGCTTGGCTGGCAGCTCATTCAGGTTGGTCATATCCAAAAATCTCTCGGCACCATAGATCTGACTAATGACATCTTTGTCTTGGCCGATGGCTGCCGCCAGAAATTTGACTCCTTTTCTTTCGTATTCGGATAGAGTCTGCCGCATGTCTTGAATCGCCAGACTACCGGTATAGTCATCCATGGCTTTAGGCTGCCCGTCGCTGATGCTAATCAACAGCTTCGTTTGTTTCGGTGAATTTGCTAACCGTTCCGCCATAATTCTTAAAGCCATACCATCCCGATTATTACTTCTGGCCCGGATGCCCATCAGCCTGAACCGGTCGCGGACATCCGGTTGATCGTAATCGGCATAAGCGAAGATGGACATCTGCTCCAAACGGGAAACATCCGCAGTATCCCCATAAATTAAAACAGGTATATGGCAAATTTGGCAGAATTCATAGACCGCGATGACCGCCCGCTTAGCCGCCTCGAGTCTCCCGAAAGCAGCCATCGATGCTGATTCATCGACCCTTAAACCGACGACAAGACCAGGGGATTCCGTCGGAGGACGTTTCTTGGCAAAATACCTGAAATCACGGTAAGCCACGCTGTCTGCCTGAAACTTAGAACCATAGTAATGGTTCTTGGCATATTCCGTGGTTATCTCGTGCTCCAACAGCGGCATCGTCTGTCTGGCGATTTCCCGCACGATGGGCATAATGTCCTTACGCAGACTCCGATATTCCTCCTGCTGGATCGGGTCAACATCAGGACGGTGAACGATCAGCTTTACAGCCTGATGAATCGAATCGGACACGATGGCCCTGGAGACTTGATTCAGCTTTTTGCGGAAGTCCCGCTCCTTCTGTTTCTCCTCCTCTGTCATGGGTTCGGGATTGGCCTGATGATATTGCGGTGATCCGTCCTCTCCTGAATCCGTGCTTTCCATATCCGCTGACTCATCCGCGAGGATGGATGTGCTGTCTTCGCTTTCAGCGGACTTCTTTAACTGGAGCCCTTCTTCCTCAGCTTGCCCGTCAGGCATGGAATCCAGTTCTATATCGCTCTCCCATGTCGCGATCTCCACTGCCTCTGGGCTTCGTTTTTTATCCTTTTCAACCGGGACTTCCTCCAACATATCCAGCAAACCTTCGCCTTTCAGCGCTTCTTCCAGCAGTGTGATCTCTTCCGAATCGGTTGTTATCTTGTAAATCACTTTATGATAAAGGGATTCCCTCGCAGAAGCACCTTGCGAAACGGTATCCAGCCAATAGAAATAAGAGCGCATGCCATCCACGCCTTTAATGGCATTAGCTCGGGCTGTTTTATCCAATAGGATAATGACCCTTGCCAGCACATCCAGCATTTCATCGTTTTGATAGCCGGTTTTGGCCATCGCTCGCTCTATCATAATCTCTTTGGTCGGCAGGTCCATCTTCTCCGTATGCTGCACTCGGTCACGCAATGCCTCGTTAAGCGGCCTGGATCCGGCGTAACTGCGGTTTGCCGTGATCACCGCTATGAAATCCGGATGCCGCTGCACGATCTCCGTTGGGAGATTAAGACTGCCGCCCGGCTCCAATGCGGAATTCAATGCCATTAATACGCCGGCATCCCGAATCACGTTCGGTTCCTGGATTTCCAGCAGATAGCCCTTCTGAAAAGCTCGGACGATCTCGGAAGCGTAAAATCGATATTCTACAGCTCCATCCTGAGCCATATTCGCGGCCAGCTTCAATAATTGCTTCATTTTTGCGGAAGCCATCTCTTGTGTAATCTCCAGCGCCTCCATCAAAATCTCCGTCGAGCTTCGAAAGCCGTCGCTTTCGTATAATGCTTTCAAGGCCGCTCGGTCCGCTGATTCCAACTGCTTCATTCGATCAGATGAAATAACCGGCAAAATGGCTCCGAGGATATCCGATTTATCCATATCGGCAAAACAAGTTACTTTGGTATAGGGTAACCTGAAGTTTGCGGACAACGCCTTGGCAAGCTGCGTTTTTCCGGAGCCGGCATCCCCTTCCAATAAAATCGTGGCGATTTTCATCTCGCCGCGGTGCCAATTACGCTTGATTTCATTCGTGATTCGCCGTTCTTCCTCGCTTGCTTTATGTGATAATGGTTTTTTCCAGACAAGACTTTTTTCTTCCTCGGTCAATACTCTCCCAGGAGACAGCACGTAAGATTCATTATCATGCTGGTCTTTCATGACCGCTCACCTCCAAACTCTCGTTAACTCTGAACGCAGGAATGGGTTCATCACTCCCAATCCGGCAGCTTTCTCACCGTACATAACCCAATTCTTCTAACATTCTCGTCAAAGTGCGCAGACGTTCACCAATCATCTCACCATTATCGCTCAATGCCTCGTTGAACAGCTTGATATCCTCCTGAATCTGTTCATTATCCGTGCATACTGCTACCGTCATGGCGTTCCCCTGCAATCCGATCCGGTCGATCACAGGATGTTGCGGGTCATATAAATCTTCAAATCTATAGGCTTCGCTAAAATGTGTCAGGGCACTGCAAATGAGGATGGATAAATCCAGAATTCGATGAAGAGGTAACTCATCCGATGGACCGGCCCCTTGTTCCTCAGCGGCTCTCCATACTTTGGCGGCAATATGCGCCCTACCGTCCCCGTTCTGCTTGGTCAATCCCAAAGATAGTGCACTTACATCTGTCTTATATGCGAATCGCCCATCCACTTTCCCATAGTTATCCGAAATAATCACGGGTTTATGATTTGTAGAAGCAGGTATATTCATTGCGTCTCCTCTTTTCCAAAGAATTAAATCGTAATCCAACTGTGCTCATAGCTGCCTATTTAATATAGGTTTCAACACATTAATTTAAATTATTAAATAAACATAAACATGATCGATCTATCTATATAATAGACAATATTAATATTGTTGTAAACAGGAGCTTGAAAACACGCATATCGAATCGTTTCCGAGAAGGGGCCGGGTTCCCCAAAAAACGGTGAAGGCCGATGTCGATATGTCTAAGCCGGAACAAACGAAAGGCTGCCGCACTATTCCTGCGGCAGCCTTGGTACAGCTGAAGATATTCTATACATTTACTACTCCAGATTAAATGCTGATTCGAGCTCGCGAATCCGATCGTCATCGATGTGTATGACATTCCCAAGCGTTCTAGCCGACAGAATGGACTTGGCGCTGTACTCTGCAACTTCCAATCGATCAAAAGCATTGAGCAGGCTCTGTCCCGCAACGATGATGCAATTATTGTTCACGATGGCGATCGGCGTATCGGGTCTAAACAGCGAAGCGGTACGCTCGGGCTCATTGTAAACCGCATTAAAGGGAAGCTTGGGCATTCCGCGAAGCAAGATATAACTCTCCGGAATCGTTCTTGAATCGAATACGGTATCCGTTACGGCAAATGCCATGATGTTAGGCGGGTGCGCGATAATCACCGAATCGACATGCGGCTGCATTTTATAGATCGCTTCATGGAGAAAGACGGATTTGCTCGGCTGTTTGCCGGCCTCGGCTTTGCCGTTCTCTATACGAACGAGGTCACCCGGCTCCAGATGGTTGCGGTCTTTGCCGTAGGGTGTAATGATAAAATCATGACCAAATAAACGATGGGAAAAAGTACCCTGCGTGCTTGTAAACAGACCTTGTTTATACGCACGCCGCATAATTGCGCACATGTCCCGGCGAATTTCTTTTTCCTCCGACGTGCAGGTGTCGCGGATATACGTATCCAGCTGCAGCGTGCTTTTGTTGCGGACGATGTCGTAATCCTCATCGGTCAACAGGACGGGATTTCCGAGTCGCCGCGCCTCGATCTCCAGCCTCGCACAGAAGTCTAGGGTTTCAAACCGGTTAAACGCTTGCGGAAGATCCCCGGCTCCGACCACAACGCCATGGTTCTCCAGCATGACCGTGTCAATCCCGCGCTTGAAAACAGCCGCAATGTTCTCCCCGAGCTGCTCGCTTCCAGGCAGGGCGTAAGGTGCGATCCCGATCTCGCCGCAGATCTGCCGTTCGTTCGGAAGCAGCCTGGTATCCGGAATGCGCCGGACAATACTGAACGAAACCAGCGCTGGCGGATGGGCATGAATGATTGCTTTCAAATCCGGACGGGCTTGATAGATAAGCCTGTGGAAGGGAAATTCACTGGATGGTTTATGATTTCCCAGAACCGTACCATCCTCCTTCACGCATACCATATCTCCCCGTGTAAGGGAGCCTTTGTCCACCCCGGCGGGTGTTATCCAAATATCTCCGTTCTCGTCCCTGATAGACAGATTACCCCCGGACGTGGTCGTCATGCCATGGTTATAAATACGATTAATAAATTGAAGGAGCAGATCTGCCGGATGCAAAAACTCCTGATTCATTCCTACCACCGCCTTATCCGAATGTCTTTGTTTAGTTTTGTTTGTTTTTATTATACTGTTTTTTCTATTGATAAGCGATCAAGATTGTGGCAAAAACAAAACAATAACTGTAAGTAATGATTGTGATCTCGAACGGGAACAAAACAGAGATGATATCATCCCTGTTTTGTTGTGTCGCGGTTTATCTTCATGTCTTTACTTCAACAAATCAACCATTGGATAGTCTGCGGACGGAGAGGTCAGCAGCGGCTGTGGAGCACCCTTTAAATGAAAATCGAAGAAGGCAGCGACATAATCTCGATGGGCAGCGATTGTCTGTTTCGGGTCGGCAGTTCCGATAAATTGCTGGACTACTCGCGGCGATAGGCTCAGCTTATCTTGAAGCTGTGGAAGCAGCGTCTGATAATCTGTAAACGTATAATGTGCTCCCTCGGGAATAGTTAGATCGAGTTTCCAGCCGGTCGAATGCTGCCAGAACGATTGACGGTCCATCGCGGTTAGATGGGAATCAACCTCGCCATCCTTATTGTAGCCTGAATTCATGAGCATGAAAGGACGATCCAAACCATGCTGCGCCACCGGCAATGGATTATCGGGCATGTGGCCCATCGTTCCATCCATGTCGATGCCAGCGTCAAAGCGATCATCCTCGTACATCACCTGAGCAGCAGTAGCCCCGCCGGCGGAATGTCCGAATATTCCGATCTTAGACAGGTCCCATGTTTGTTGAAGTCCAGCGGGCAATGGTTGATCGCCTGGATGACGGCCTTCCTTGATGAGTTCGAATTGGTCCAACACATATTGGATATCATCCACTCTTACCTCCAGCATCTTCAGTACCGTCTCTGCACTGAAAGGCGGTAATGACTCCGTTGCCACACGTCCATCGGGAAATTGGACCGCAGAGGCTTCATACGTATGATCGACTGTAACGACCACATAACCTCTGCTGGCCAAGTCTTCGACTACAGCCGTCCCGAAGTTTCTTGGAACAGACCCGCCAGGTGAGTAGATGAGCAGCGGCCACCCAACGTCGTTGTTCGCCGGCGGTGCATTTAACCAAGCGTGAGTGCCGATACCGGAGAGATCGACCCGACCGGGATCCAATCCGATCGTCGAGATTGTGTTTTCATCATAATATTTTGCTGCTTCGGGCTGCATGTACACTGCCTTCTGCTCGCTTTTTCCCGTGGCGGGGTACCATATGCTGATCATGAGTTCCCTGTCTCTGTCCTGTTTCCATGGATCCACCCGGTTGTCATCCTTGAAGTGCATTTCCATCGTCCCCACAGAATATTCTCCAGTAGGTTCTGGTAGCTGTAATTGGATTTTCTCTGCCTGGCCCCTCTCATCCTGCGTTGCAGGGGTTTCCGTGCTGAAGAAGATTCCAATCAGAACCAGAAGACAGACCATGATTGCGATAGCCGCAATTCTAACCACGGGGGCAGACCTTCCATTGACGATCCTGCTGATGGAGTTGACCGTGAGCACATAATAAACCGTGTAGATCAGGAAAAACACAGCCACGCAGATCAGGATGGGCAGCATGAGACTGGCGCCTGCCATATTGCTGAATAATCTTTTTAACAATTGCAGGATGACCATGTAATGTGCAAGGCCGATCATGAGCGGCAAAGCAAAAATAAATGCGTTCTGCCTAATGATTGCCACACTTACTTCTTTTCCGCTTACACCGATTTTTTTAAGAATATCGTACCGTGGTTTGTCTGCTGTTGCTTCAGTCAGCTGCTTGAAATAGATCATGCTGCCTGTTGCCATGACAAAAACGAGCCCAAGAAATCCTAAGATAAACACATTAAAGGCCGCTTCTTCGATTCCAAGACGGTATTCGGAATAATATGAAGATAAATTCGATTCCGGTGTCTTCAGCGACGCCAGCGCATCAGCCGTGTGCTTCGTCGTCTTCTGTTCCTGCACGGCATACCCGACGTAGCGGGTCGGAGAAACTTGCGCCTCCATTTTGTCGTAGGTGCCGTTACTTACAACAATCATCACATCCGGATAACTCCAATTAATGATTCGTTCTTCGGTCATCCCCGTAAAAGCAAGAGTTAACCGTTGATCCGGCAATTCGATATCGACCGTTTCGCCTTCATAATCGGGCCACTCATAGTCCGTATACATGGGCCGGATCGCTATAGCTTCATCCTGTTCGATCGGATCAAGTACAGGGAAGCGCAGCGCCGCTGCCACCTGGTTGTATTGATCGATCGAGACCACTTTGAGCGGGGTTTTGTCTGCTTCGATCATTCTCTCCGGAAGGATCTCTGGATTGGAAGCCTCCCCTTTTGTCTCCAGCACCGGAATCGTCATTTGCGCAATAATCGGATGCGCTTCATCTCCACGTATGATTTCGTCTACTTTTTTATTAAAGGCGTTGTCCTGGGCAATATACATGTAGCTAAATGGAGCGGTAAGCTTCGATGTTTTGTCAAACGTATAGTATGCGCCTAAGCCGACGCTGAAGGCGCACAACGCCGCAGCGGATAACAGGGAAATGACGCTTAACAAACGAGCGTTTCCTTTAATCCGGTACACCAAATTAGAGGTGATGACCAAATTCATGCCTTTATAATAACTTCGTTTTCTCTTCTTGGCGGTTCTCAGCAAGACAATGACCAGCGAGGAGAAGAGCAGAAGCGTTCCAGCGATAATTCCGACAGTCATCACGCTCAGATTGACAAGAATTTCTTCGGTGACGGCAAAATCGCGGAAGGCGAACCCATATCCCGCAGTCAAAAAGAGAACTGCACCCACTGCCGATAGAAACGACGCTTTCGGCTCTTGCTCCCCTTCCTGCTCCGCGCGAAACAATTCGATGAGTTTAAAGCTGTAAATCAATCGATAGCCTTGGATCGACGTCGCCAAAATAATCACCATGAACACGATGAGCGTATGAATCAGAGCTCGAAGAGAGAAAGCCATGCCTACCTGTACCGGCGTCCCCAGCAGCTTGATTAAGATCATAGCGAACAGCTTGGACAACAATGTGCCAATCAAGATTCCTATGATTAAAACAGTTACCCCAATGATCAGGTTTTCATAAAACAGCATTTTTCCGATCTTTTTTTTGGGTAGACCAAGTAACGCGTACAAGCCTACTTCCTTTTTACGCTGCCTGGAGAAAAAACGGTTGGAATACATAATAAAGACGGTAACAAATACGATCAAAATGATGGATGCTATCATAAAAACGGATCGCATGCTCTGCGATGATTCGATTGAATTCGTAATTTCTTGGCTGTATTGCAAAGAAAGAAAAGTATAATAGATAATGACGCTGAACAGGATGGAAATGAAATAGATCGTGTAGTTTTTGAAGTTCCCTTTCATGTTCTTTTTCACGATGTCAAACAAGGTCACTTGCATCCCCTCCCAGAACGGTCAATACATCCAATATTTTTTTGAAAAAGTGTTTGCGGGATGCATCTCCTCTAGTCAGTTCGGTGAAAATGCGACCATCCTTTATAAACAGCACCCGCGTGCAGTAGCTTGCCGCAAACGTGTCATGAGTGACCATCAAAATCGTTGCCTGATCATATTCATTCAGGTCTTTCAGGCTCTCCAGCAGCGCGGTCGCCGATTTCGAATCCAGAGCGCCGGTCGGCTCATCGGCCAGCAGCAGACTGGGGCCGGAAATCATGGCGCGTGAAGCCGCAGTCCGCTGTTTTTGCCCTCCGGAAATCTGATACGGGTATTTGTCCAGAATCGGGGTGATGCCGAATTTGTCCGCGATTTCCTCCACTCTATGCTCCAGTTCTTTGACATTCGTCTTGGCCAGCGCCAAGGGCAGCAAGATGTTCTCCTTCACCGTTAAAGTGTCCAGCAAATTGTAATCTTGAAAAATGAATCCCAGTTTATCCCGGCGAAAAGCGGATAATTGTTCCTCATCCATCTTCAGTACGTCTACCCCGTCAATCATCACCTCTCCCGAAGTAGGCTGATCAATTGTCGCAAGCACATGGAGCAATGTCGACTTGCCTGCGCCGGACGGCCCCATGATCCCCACGAACTCTCCCTCCTGCACGGTCAAATCGATATCATCCAAGGCGGTATATACATTTCCTTTTACGCCATAAACCTTTCTAATCTGAGAAGCGTTCACTACCATTTTCATGTTGATCTATCCTTCCTGGTTATCAATATAGAAACAATCAGCACGATTTCGACATCATGTATTTCTTATCCTGATCTTAATACAGTTCACCTTTACTTTAGCTTACAACTTCCCCCTCTACCTTACATTCCTGTCACATTAGACAAAGGAAGAACCCCCGGATACTTGCTTGTCTGCCGCGGGAAGATCGTATACAATGTGTTTAATTTGCCGCTCGTAACGCCCGGGAGGATCGTTTATGAAAATCATGATCGTAGAGGATGACCCGACCATTCGGGGGATGATCCAATTAGCATTAACCAAATGGAGCTTGGAAACGGTAATCGTCGAAAACTTTGACCATGTCGTACAGTGCTTTATTCATAACCAACCCCATCTTGTCATCATGGATATTAACCTGCCTTCGTATGATGGATTTTACTGGTGTCAGAAGATAAGAGAAATTTCCAATGTACCGGTGGTCTTTCTTTCTTCCCGCGATTCGCCCATGGATGTTGTTATGTCAGTGAATATGGGCGGGGACGATTATATTCAGAAGCCGTTCCATATGGATGTGTTGACCGCTAAAGTTAATGCGCTGCTGCGCCGAACCTATTCCTATTCGGACATGCAATCGGATGTGCTCGAACATGAGGGGGTCATGTTCCATCCGGAGAAAGGTATTCTCTCGTATGAAGGAGGGAAAGCGGAGCTTACCAAAACGGAGGTCAGTATACTGAAAATCCTCATGCAGCAAAAGGGAAAGGTTGTTGACCGTAAGAAAATCATGCGTCATCTTTGGCAGGATGAAAGCTTCGTGGACGAAAACACGTTAACCGTTAACATCGTCCGCTTGCGTAAAAAACTGGCCGGCATCGGAAAGGAAAACTGGATTGTTACCAAGAAAGGGCAAGGTTATATGGTCCCATGAGTTTCATTCAATACATAAAGGACAAACGTTATTTTTTGATGTTGTACGCGGGTATGATGGGCTTTATTTCAATAATCATGACTTTATCCTTCAACCCGGCCCTCGTGTCAGGCAACTTGCTGTATATTCATATCGTTTGCTTTGCCTTGGTCGCAGCCTACTTGCTAATTGGCTATTATTATCGAAGATCCTATTACCGGAAGCTTCAGCAACTGATCCATCTGGACCGGGATGATTGGACTGTCGTTGCCCCTGAACCACAAAACTTGCAACAACGGCTGTATCTCGAGCTTTTCACCAAATTGCATCGCCAACATGAACGCGACCTTCGGAAACTGAATGAAGAGAAGATCGATCATCAGGAATTTATCTTGTCCTGGATTCATGAGGTGAAACTTCCGATAGCGGCAAGTCGTCTGCTAATGGAGAATAGCACCGGGGAAACAGCAGATTCCCTAGCCGATAAACTTGAGGATGAGCTCGACAAAATTGAAAATTATGTGGAGCAAGCATTATACTATTCTCGAATTGATTCCTTCTCCAAAGATTACTTCATCACGGAAGAACCATTAGACGCGATCATTAAAACCTGTGCGAAAAAATTCGCAAAAACGTTTATCAACAAGCGGATTCGCTTTCATATGGAGGACATTCGGCAATCGGTTCATACCGACCGGAAATGGCTCGGATTTATCCTTGATCAAATCGTTGCGAATGCTTTGAAATATACGAATGAAGGCGGAACCATCACATTCACGGTCGAGGAGGACCGACAGGAAAAAAGGATGCATATTATAGATTCGGGCATCGGAATTCAGCCGGAAGATCTTCATCGAGTCTTTGAAAAAGGATTTACCGGTTCCATCGGAAGAAGCCATGCCAAATCGACCGGCATGGGTCTTTACCTCGCAAAGCAATTAGTGCATAAGCTGGGCCATCATTTATCCATCCAATCGGAGGCGGGAGCTTATACCAAGGTCACGATCCATTTTCCTAAAACGGATACGTATCACAGCTTGCTGTAACGGTTTGAGCCCGCTACCCAACCTAAATCAAAGGAAGCCGCCAGTATGGCGGCTTCTTCATCGTATAGAGTTCTTGTCGACTGGCAGTCATCAAAGTCATCCTATCAGACCATACATGTTATGATCGAATGCCTACATCACTAAGCAGAATGCTTCCCCGCTTGGTTAGATTGAACTCGATGCGAATCTTGCTCAACTGCAGCGGGTTGAAGTCCGGATTCATTTTGTGATAATCGTCTAACTGGAAATCATAGCTTTGAAATACGGGTTCTGAAGTATTGCCTGCATTCGAAAATGGCCATTTCAGCAGTTTACCTTCAATAACAGGCGGCAACTTGGATATGTGGCTGAGGGGAAGACTTGCCTGATGGCCCTTCCTATCTTCAACCGTAATCGTAAAATTGATAAGCTCTTTCGGGTCGCCGCTTTCTTCTGTTTTGCGTGCATCTGCCAGCGAAAATACGATCGAGCTATCCCTCCCTGTTTCCACCCCGTTATCCGGCAAAGTAACCGTATAGGACGCAGGCTCGGACGAACCGTCCGAATTCCAGCCTAAGCGAACCGCGCTGTAATCCGCTTCGCCTAATTTTGTCTTAACCTTTTCTTCCTTCCATTGCTGCAGGTTCTCGCCCTGCAAGCTGCCGCCGGTAAGTGTGGTGCTCTGCAGATCGATGTCTTCATGAAAATTGGCGATCAAAGTCATCTGCGAATCGTAATAATTGCCCACATACAGATTGTCGGGAATCCATTCCTTGGCATAACCCAAATCCTTGAACACCTCCCTGTATTGCCTTTGGTCCTTCAGCGTGGCATCCAGGAACGAAGATATGAACACTTTTGCGATGGTTTCCTGCTCATCCCGTGGCATAATTTGACGTAGGTTAAACAGTTGGTTCCCCAACCCTGCCCCAGCCTCCGTTAAACTGGCCGTGGTTGGCTCCATAGATATAGATCAGCGATTTCATGTAATTTGTGCCCTTGGTATAACGAATCCGGTGATATTGCTTCGCACCGTCCAGGCTGTTGACATCCATATCATGAGCTCCATGCAAAGCCAGATAATTTACGTCTTGCAGCGGCAAAGGTTTGCCTTGCGGCTTATATTGCCCGTCTGTTCCCGCAATGGAAATGAGCGAGCGGATCGAGAAGTTATAATCAAACTTGATATCCCCATGGTCCGGATGACGGCTAAGCTTGTTATACGCTGCCGCGATCGCGACCGCTTCGCCGCCTCGGGAATGACCGATGAGGGCGATTCGTTCCATATTGACCTTTTGGTAAAACGGGTTGTCCGGATCGCTGTTCCAGCCCTTCCAGGTTTGCAAATGCTCCAGCAGCAGCAGACCCCTTGCCGGGTTTTCCTTTAGCAGCGGATTGATCAGGAATAGATCCTCATATGGGGAGAAATTGAGGAAATTTTCATCCACGGAGACAAATATATACCCTTTGCTCGCGAGCAGCCTGCCGAGATATTCATAACCCGGATCGGAATAATCATTCATTAAGTGATTACCATGTACAATCAAAACAAGCGGAAAGGTGCCCTCCCCTTCGGGATACCACACTCTTCCGTTTAACGGCATGGCCTCGGGTCCGAATCCAAGCGACTTCGTGCGCAAAGACGACCATTTCTCAACAAACCTGGACGCATCCACCGTTTGGGTGGTTAGGGAACCGCTTTGGTTAAATTCTGTCCGATAGTTGTCAGGATTTCCGTATAACAGGCTTTGGACGGGATATGTGCCTTGTTCGGCCGGGTTATTCATCATCGAGTCTTCATATCGGGTTGAGATTTTCAGCTGTTTCAATGTGATGTCCGGAGCGGCATCATCTCCGGCACGAATCAGCCAGAAACTGCCCGCGCCGATCGCGATGGTGATCAAGGACAAACAGGCCATCGAGCCGATTTTCCTGGTTTTAGACACTTGCTTGTAGCTTCCCGCTGCAAATTTATAAGCCAATGCACCAAATAAAGATAAAACAATGGCCAAAGAGACGATGAAGACTGCCGATACGCCCGGCTGCACAATAAAACAGAACAAAAACATGATCAGGGAATACAGCAACATCCAAATATAACGGCTTGGTAGTTTCTTGACCCCGTGCAGCAACATTGATGCTAGGCCGCTTATAAGGGCAGCCGCAAAGAGAAACAGGAATGTGCCCACGATGAATTTACCGACACCATGCCCCGTCAATAGATAGTTGGCCTGTATCAAAATTAGAATAAAGCCGGTGGCGCCAAGCCCAAGCGACGCCCCCTTCCATCCAGGGGATAACGGCCCCCTACGCTTCCGGTTTGCCATGATTCTTCGAAAAAAAGTAACGCCTTTTTCTTTCTCTTTCTCTTTGTGTATTTCCAATCTCTCCAGTCCTCCTGTATCCCTTAAAGTGGTTGGTTCTACTTCTGAGGTTACCGGATAACTCTTTCGCTCCGCTTTCCTGAATCTTTCAGTAATCTTACAATTCGTTAGGAAGAAAAAGAATGAATTTCGTATGCCCGTTCGTGATCAGCCTGATGTTACCCCCATGTTTTTCAATCACTTGTTTGGCAATGGCAAGACCCAGACCCGTCCCCCCATCGCTTTTTCGGGCTTGGTCTCCGCGGACAAAGGCATCGAAGACCTTTTCCTTCAACACATCCGGGATTCCGATGCCATCGTCTGTAATGTGAATTTCGACTCCTTTCCCCGTTGCTGCCAATTTCAGTTCAACAGCTGTACCGGGCGGATTGTATTGAATAGCGTTTGATAGGATATTGGAAACCGCCCGATTTAACCAGGTCGTGTTGAATGGTACGATGATTTCACTGTCAGGAATATCGTAATGGAAATGAAACTTCTGTTCGTCGAACACCTCGTAATACTCGGCTGCAATTTCCCTTGTGAATTCTGTAATGTCGGATGCCTCAACGGCAAAAGGATAGTCGGGACTATCCAGCTTGGACAGCTCGAAGATACCGTCGATCAGCTCCGACATCAGGCTGGCTTTGTCGGAAATCAAACGCAGGATTTTTTGCCTTCTCTCTTCCGAATTAACGAGCCCCAATCCCATCGCTTCGATATAGCCCTGAATGGTGGTCATCGGTGTCTTCAGGTCATGGGAAATGTCAATCAGCATTCGCTGCTTGCTCTCTGCAAGCTCTCGCTTTTCCCTCTCCATCCGTTCGAGCCGTGCAGCCATATCATTGAAATCATCCTGAATCTGCGCAAGTTCATAGCTCGCTCGAAAATGTAATCTTTCATGGTAATGTCCACGTGCAATGCTGCGGATACCATCCGCAATCGATCGGAGCGGGGTCGTCAGCCGGGATGCCGTCCATCTTCCGAAGACATATACGGTAATTGCAAACAAAGCGAGAAACAGCAGCAGCGTTTTCAGTGCCATTCCATAAAACACCTTCTCATGCTGATCGCTGTCCATGCCTGGCACGGCTGTTGGACTGCCTATGACTCCAGCCTCCGCCTTGACCGGTCCGGAAGCCTCCATAAAATAATCCATGATCAGCGCATTTAATACAAATAGCGAAAACGCGGCAATAAGCGCAATGGTAACAAAGAAAAAAATATATTGGCGAATCAGCGAACGCTGCAGACGATTAGGTGAATTCATGGCTGTAACTCATCTTTCTTCGCAAACCGGTAACCGAGACCGCGAATGGTTTTGATATAGACAGGCTTCCTGGGACAAGCCTCGATTTTGTCGCGAAGCCTGCTGATTTGGACCATCACGGCATTATCGTCAGCCAAATAAAGTTCATCCCAGGCATGCTCAAAAATTTGCTTCTTCGTAAATACGCGCCCCGGCTCCCCCATGAACAGCTTCAATAATTTGTACTCGATCGCACTCAGCGAAATCGGCGTTCCCTTGATGTATAACATGCATTCCCGGTGATCCAGCTGCAAGTCCCCAACGCAGGTTTCGGATACCGCTGGAGCTTCCAACGGCTCATTAAACTCACAGGAGCGTCTTAACTGTGCCTGAATTCTCGCCATCACTTCGAGCGGGCTGAACGGCTTGGACACATAATCGTCTGCCCCCAGCTTGAGTCCGGTTATTTTATCAAGCTCCTGATTTTTGGCCGAGATGAGAATAACCGGGATTTTATAATCCTGCCGCATCATACGGAGCAGCTGGAATCCGTCGATGAGCGGCATCATGATATCGAAGAGTGCGAGATCCACGTGCCTGCTTCGCAGATGCTCTAGGGCAGTTTTCCCGTCGAAAGCTTCGAGCGTCTTATATCCCTCTGCGTCCAGATAAAGTTTAAGCATGTCAATGATATCCGGATCATCATCGACTACAAGTATGGTTTTAGGCATAGATGCATCCTCCTCCAAGTAATATATGGTTCTCCTTGGGGGGCGAAATTCCTTTTTAGGGTTTGTTCGTTAACTCATGGTCGGAGGTCCCAGCAACTTTACCAAGGCAGATTCGAAACGGCAGGCAAGTCGAATGCCCACTGGAAATCTCGCTTCTTGCCAATAACGGTTCGTTTTAATGTAATTGATGGCGGGATGTTCGTTAAACCTGGAATCGCAAATTCCAAATATTCCGATGTTACTGGCTCCCCCTGCGTATAAGCTCCACCGATATGGACCTTGTATTCCTGCCCATTATTATCAACTGCTACCCATTCATCAAGTAATGGCTGATTCATAAACCTTCCCTTGGCGTACAGGGCAACAATTTGTTCTCCTGTAGAAGGATCTTTCAGCAGCGAAGATTTTGTAAACGTAAGGGTGTCTCCTCCATCCATCATCACAGCGGGATTCTTATCCAGCTCTCTGGGGTTAAGCTGAATGGCGCCTTCGTTTAGGAAACGCATGGTCAAGCCGTCGACCACCACCCTCACATGACTGGAATCCGGAGGAATCACGGTCGAATCGAATTCATTGGACCATTCCAGGGTCCCGCTTGAAGTATTCATTTGCTGCGATTCCACTTTTTTAATATAGGATCCGATGGTCTTATACCGGTTACCTTCCTTAATCTTCACATGATACAAAACCTCCAGGCCGTTATGCCAGTTCGATGGGACCTGTTCGAGCATCTGGGGAGCCAGGGATATCGACATATCAAAGCGGATACCGTTTGGTGTAACTAGAAGCTGTTTCATGTCCATATTGAGCCCATCCTGCGTTGAATATGTATCCTCTAAAGGTTTAGATACCGATAAAGATTTGGCATTTGTCATATCCATCGTCAACTCCAGCGGCCAATTAACCAGGACACGTTCTTGTGGTTGTTGTTCTGGATCAGCTACTACTTCTACTGCTTTACCCTGGATAACAATGTGATCCGGAACCGTGCCATTGAATACATAAACATAATCCTGTATTCCCGGATCCGTGTTGCGAAGATGCCTACCGGGAATTGCAACTTGGCGTCCCTGCGTGTCCGTAATCAAGAACGGATCGCGCACACTGTCTTTTAGTGAACGGCCATCTGGTCCGAATTGCTTCGCGATGATAACAATATGGGAACGGTCCTTCAACACGGCCATGATTTCCATCGAGTATCCGCCATCTTCCACTTTGACGTTCTGCATTTGAAGAAGATCAAAGCGTCGAGCTCTTTCATATTCCTCATCCCATAACCAATATCCGTTGGTGGATAAAGAGTCACTTCCTTGATACCGATGCTCGCCGATCATAGAGGTACTGTCAGGCGAATTCTGCCATACCATATACGCTCCGCCCATGAGTATTACGGCAGCAGCTCCGGTCATCACCATTCGCCGCAATACCTGCTTGAAAGCGGCTTTCTTTTGCAAGCCTCCGCCAAGCCCCCTCGGGTCCATTTCGATGTTCTCTAATGCTTTCATCACGTTTGAAGTAAATTCGGGGTCCGGTCCTTCCTCATATATTTTGGAGCTCCAATACTCCTCGTCACTAGCCTTTAATATAGGTTTCAAACCATATCCCTCCCTTGTTCTCGATTTGTTTCTTGAGATTCTTTTTGCCTCTGTGCATGGCATTTCGAACTTGGTCAGCATTTAATCCGGTAATCTCGCAGATTTCTTCATATGTCAGGTCATTCGTATACTTGAGAAGGAGCACCAATCGATACTTAAAGGGCAATTCCTGTAGCTGGTGATATAATTCCCTCTGCATTTCTTTTTGAAGGACAAACTGTTCAGGCGTATGCTGGTGGCTTAGTTCATGGGTCCCTTCATTTGAAGCAGAACGGATTCGATTTCGGCGCTGAAGATCCTTCACCGCATGAACGACGATTCTATATACCCAGGCCGAAAAATGCCCTTCGTCTCGATAATTCGCCAAGCTGCGGTAGATTTTAACAAATGCTTCCTGCGCAATGTCCTGAGAATCCTGATGATTTAACCCCATGCTGCGGATGATTCCGTATACTTTAATTTTGTAACGATCGACGATAACGGCAAATAATTGCTTTTCGCCTCCGACGATACGACGAATGATCTCGGTTTCGGAAGACGCATCTGTCATGTGTTTCACCTCATTTCCCTGCTCATTTAATACAACCTATAAACGTAAGCTGTCCCTCAAACTTCTCAGTAAAGTTAAAAATAAAAAACAAAAAAGAACCTTCCGGAATCGGAAAGGCACTTTCCATCTGACTATTTAGCGGCGTCCAACGAAACCATATAAGAGTAGCTGGATAAGCTCCGCCATCTTGTTTTTATAATTCCCGGCTCTGGCCCAGGAAGCTTGGAGCGTCCCGACGACACTTAATAATTCCAATAGGGTCTCCAGCGAAACAGAGGAATGAATCGCCCCTTCCTTGTTCCCCAGCTCAATAAATTCCTGAATAAGCTCTATTCTAATTTGATTCGTGTTTTCACTATATAAGCTCGCTAACACCTGATCCTCAACGGCACCCGGTGTACCAAGCAATTGATAGTCTTGATCTGCACAGATCTCCAAAATCCGAGATATCTTATCCTTAAAGTCGATATTTTGATGCAAAAGCTCCTCAGCCATTCGGATCGTATTTTGCATCAGAACATTCGCACATTCCTTGACCACCCCTTCTTTGCTGCCGAAGTAGTTATACAGCGATACCGACGATACGCCGGATTCATCGGCAATGTCCTTAATGCTAACATGGACGAAGCCTTTTTCTTTAAAAAGCTTTAATGCCGCATGAATGATCGCATCCTTCTTTTGCTGCGTTCTGATTTCGAATTTATTCATCACTCTTCACTCACTTCCCGTGTCCATCACTACAAGTAGTTTAACATAATGCGAATAGTTTTTAAATTTCACATCCAATATTTAAAAACTTGTTGACATCCTGGTTGATGTCCATATAGAATCAAGCTATGATTTTTAAATTTTGAAGATAATATTTAAAAACTTTGTTAAAGAGACAAGGGATAAACGCTTGAGCAAACATGGTTTGATCCAATCGTTCAACCCAAAATGGAGGGACCCGCGATGAGAATATTGGTTTACGGCGCAGGGGTTCTGGGCAGTTATTTAGCCCACGAGCTAGTGCGTGGAGGGCACAACGTCACGATGCTGGCAAGAGGACGACGAGCAGAGGAGCTGGAGAAGAACGGCAATGTCATTCGGCATTATTTTCAGTTTCAAACTACGGTTAATCAAGTAAGGGTCATCCGAGAACTACAGCCGGACGATGTTTATGACCTTATTTTTGTTGTAATGAAATATCCGGATTTTGAGGCTGTGCTGCCTGCCCTTGCGGCGAATCATAGCTGCCATATCGTTATAATGGGCAACAATGCAAGCCCTGGGGAAATGGAGAAGTATTTGCAAACCCATAGTCCGGTAGCGAAACAGGTTGCGTTCGCTTTTCAGTCGATTGCCGGCTGGAGGGAGAATGGCCGGATCATTAGCGTGCACGGCCCAAAAACCAACCTAACGATCGGTGGTTTAGGAGAGGATCTGTCATGGCGCACACTGATCGATGAAGCCTTGGTTAACACTAAATATAAATGGAATTACATTACAAATATGGATGAGTGGCTGAAAAGTCATTTTGTGATCATCTTGCCTTTGAATTCCATAGCTTCCTCATATAACGGTAATTTGCGCAGAGCCGCAAAAGACAAAAAGCTTCTTAATCTGGTCATCCATGCGGTAGATGAGGGGCATCAAGTGTTAGAGAAAAACGGCTTTACGGTTACGCCTGCCGGTCAGAAGCAATTTGCCCGGGGCAAAAGAAAGCTGTTCTACATCCTGCTGAAGCTGATGCTCTCAAGCCCGATTGGCAGAATCCTGTTAAGTGATAAGGCGGTGTCGGCAGACGAGATGACCGCTTTACAGCAAGCTTTTGATCATTTGAAGATACGCGCAAACATAGCGACGCCTCATTGGGATGAGCTTCTACATTATTCCCCACCCATACAGGGATCATAGAAGATGGCTCAGTCGATCTATCACTTAGCCAGATAAGAGACAATGTTCATTAAAAATCTCTGCTCAACCAACGAGCAGAGATGATATGAACCTTCCGACGGACCTAGACTGACACTTCAAGAGCAGGCTGTCACCGCCTTGAACCTTGTTAAACGGCTACACATCCCCTTCACTCTCCTTGGCAAGGTTGTTGCTCGAAGCCACCAAGCTTCCTCTTCGCTCGTACGCAACAATTACCATAGCCATGCTTAATACAGCGCATATCATATACATGACGGAGTATGAGAAATAATCCGCGATGGGCCCCATCACAACCCCGCCCATGGATACGCCAAGGTCAGCCATGGCAATAAACAGCCCGATTAACACATTGCGGTTGGATGAAGGTAAAACAAAGGACAAATAAGTAGTTAACGTTGGGTATAAGAGCGCCTGCGTAATGCCCATGAGAATAGCGCCAGTATAAAGAAAAGCTGCTCCCTGCTCTGAAGAAATGCTGATGCAAACTGCAGCGAGGGTTAGTAGAAGCATAGTACCCATGATAAAAAACGAATGCCATTTGCCATCCGAAGGAATTCTTTTTCTTAGAAGAAATCGTGAAGCAACAACGACCGCAGCCTGGAGCATCAAATAAATGCCGGCACTGCCGCTGCTTAGCTGCGATCCGTATAATGGCATAAACGTTGTTACGGCTCCAAATACGATCGATGCCGACAGCATTAACACGCTGCATTTGAACAGGGACGGATTCTTCACGATTTGTCCAAAGGAATGAAATACGCCCGAACGATTCGCCGATTGTCCGGATGGTCCCTCTTCTCTATCCATCTTGACGCTGTATCCAAACAAACCGGTACAGATTGCGATGGCTACAAAAATGACGGTGAATGAATCCATCCCCCCGGTCTGCCAGAGACCTAATGCGAGAACGGGGCCGATCACGCCGGGAATATAGGAAAACAATGAATAGAACGAGATTCCTTGCGAACGTTCCTTCTCGGGCAGTGCATCGATGATGCCGATCTGGAGTGCCATCGAAAAAAAAGCCGTTGCTACCCCTTGCAATATTCGAGCAACCAGATATCCTCCTAATCCTGTACATGTATACAGAATTAAGGCAGCGCCATTGACCAAAAGGATCAGCCGCAGCACCTTGACCGGACCGTGCTTTTGAATCAAATGTCCGGCCCAGGGTCGAAAGAACATCGTCGTGAACATGTAAGCTCCCATGACAAGACCGATGGTTGAGCTGCTGGCTCCCCAAGCAGCTCCTTGTAGCGGAATTAATACATTGAGTAAAGCATTCGCGCTGAAATAAAGCAGCGCCAGTATATATAAACGCAAAAATGGCCAAGACATCGCTCCACTCACTATTTCTCTCCTCCTGCTTGCGACTGATCCTTAGAACGTAATCAAATGCTCCATTAATTTTTTGGCATAATCCGACTGAACATGCTTTAATTCCTCTACACGAACCGTTTCCTCCACCCTGCCGCTTTTGAATATCAGAACCCTGTCGCAAAGATAAGCGGCAGCTTGTATATCATGCGTGATGAAGATGTAACTCATCTTATAAATGTCTTTGAGCTCCTTCAATAATCGAAGGACTTGAATTTGTACGGATACGTCCAAAGAGCTAATCGCCTCGTCGAGTACGATACACTTCGGTTCCGTGGCAATGGCTCTGGCAATGCATACTCGCTGCGCCTCACCACCGGATAACTCATGAGCATATTTCGTTTTATAGGAAGCATCCAATCCGACCTGATTCAGCAACAGATCGATTTTGGCCCTCGTATCATCATTCAATGACCTCTGCGCCGTTAAGGGTTCCATGATCGCTTGTTCCACAGTAAAGAATGGGTTGATTGACGAAGTGTAATCCTGAAATACGGCGCTTATATTGCCAAATCGCACATGGCGATATATGACGTGGTTCCCTTCGAATAAGACATGCCCAAGGTCCGGTTTCTCAATTCCCAAGATCATGCGTCCCAGGGTTGATTTGCCGCTACCGCTTTCACCGATGATGCCGAGGCATTCCCCACTGCCGCATTCAAAGCTTACACCCTCCAGAATGCGTTGCCTTTTCCCTGAAAACAAGCCGCCGACCCGGTAGGATTTATGAACGTTCTCAACTTTCAGCACGTTACACTCCCCCGTTCATAATCTTATTGAAATGGTGGCTGAGCTCAAGGCGCGTGGAAACCAAGTATTGCGTGTAAGGGTGCTGTGGTGCTGTAAATACCTCTTCAACGTTCCCGCTCTCCACGATGTCGCCGTTTCTCATAACCAGGACTTCATCGGCAATCTTCTTCACGACACCCAAGTCATGCGACACAAAGATCATGGAGCCGCCCATCCTTTCGCGAAGCTGGATGAATTGTTCCACGACCTCGAATTGCGAGATCGTATCCAGCGCCGTTGTCGGTTCATCGGCGATGACGACAGCGGGTTCCAGCACCAGCGTGAGCGCGATCATTAAACGCTGCAGCATCCCGCCGGATAACTGGTGAGGAAACTTATTCATGATCTCCATCGGATGGGAAAGCATAACGCTTTCCATCGCTTTTTTCATGCTGGCTTCAGCCTCGCCTTTGCTCCAGCCGAAATGCTCCTTCAACGTCTCTTGGAAATGAACGCCGACCACACTGGAGGGATCGAATGCTCCCATCCCGTTCTGCATGATCATGCCGATGTGCTTTCCCCTTCTTTTTCTCATGTCCCTTTCCGACAGATGATTTAAATGCTCTCCTTGGAAGATGATTTCCCCGGATTGGCGAATCCAGGGTTTATGCAGCCTTATGATCGACCTGCATGTCAGGGATTTTCCGCTCCCGCTTTCCCCTACAATCGCCAGACAGGTTCCCTCCTTTAATTGAAAGGAGCTGTCATGAATAATCTCTTTTCCCTCGTTCGCATCCCATACCCTTAGATGCTTAACCTCTAGCATATTCATAAGTCGGTTTCTCCACCTCTGTTGATCTCGGCTGCTTACCGGAATTCATCCTTTTGGGATCAAGCGCGACTTGAAGCCCATCTGCCAGAAAATTGAAAGCCGATACGGCAATCACAATAGCCAAGCCAGGCGCTAACATGAGCTCGGGGCGTGAGAACATAACCTCTCTCGCTTCATTCAGCATCATCCCCCATTCCGCATTGGGGGCCTTGATGCCAAGCCCTAAGAATGACAATCCGGAGATCTGCAGAATCATGGAACACATCGAACCGCTGGCAATGACGGCAATATCCGAAAATGTCATGGGAACGATATGCTTCAATATGATCCTGCGATTGCTGATGCCGGCTGCTTTTGAAAACTTCACATAATCCATTTCCGCGTACTGCAGGACCGACGTTCGGATGACACGGGCAAACCACGCCCATTTCATGGCAACAAAAGCAATCAGGATGTTCTCAAGGCCTGCGCCCAGGATGCCGACAACCGCCAGCGTCATAACATAACCGGGAAAAGATAGCATGATATCGCAAATTCGCATCAGGATCGCGTCCGTTTTTCCTCTGAAGTAACCTGCAATGAAACCAACGATCCCGCCAACTCCTACCGACGCCAACAGAGCTGCCAACACCCATAAAATACTGGGACGTATGCCATAAATTATCCGGGATAAGATACATCTCCCCAGATGATCGTTACCGAACCAATGCGCCCAGGAAGACCCGGCATAACGCAGCTTCATATCAACTTGATTCGGATCGTGGGGCGCGAATATAGGGGCACACAGGCCCACGATGACAATTGCAGCTATGGCGACCAGTGACAGGCTGGCCAGCTTGTCTCTACTCAAACTTCGAAGTACGTTCATCAGATTTCCTTCCTTAGTTTCGGATTCAGTGCAGCATTGATCATGTCAGACAAAGTGTTAAATAACACGAAAGCGACAGCCAGAATAAGAACATACGCCTGGATGACCGGAAAGTCCCTGCTCAGAATGGATTTCACGCTCAGCCGCCCAAGTCCGGGCCATGCAAACACATTCTCGATGACGACAGTGCTGCCCAGAATAATGGGGATCGCCATGCAAAATATGGATACGGCAACCTGAAGCGAATTTCTCAGAATGCGCATAGTAATCTTCTTCTCGGGCAAACCGCAGGCTCTCCCGTAAACAACATAGTCTTCATGCAAGTGATTCAACATCGAGCTTCTTACGTTTCTGAAATAAATGCCGACATAACTCACCGATATGACCGTCACGGGAAGGATATAGCTTTGATACGAATCCATTCCGCTGGTTGGCAGCAGGTCCAAACGCACGGAAAAATACCAGATCAAAATCGATGCAAGCCAGTATGAAGGCATCGCTGTTAGAAAGAAGGAAACTCCTCTCACTGACCGATCCCATATTCTGCCCTCGTTTAATGCGCAAGCAACCCCCAAGATAATGGACATGATGATAATAATGGTTGACGAAACCATGGTCAGCTTTAAAGTATTGAGAAATGCCGGGCTTATCAATGACCAAACCGTCTGTCCCGTCACGTAGGATTCTCCAAAGCCCAATCGAAGGCAGGCCATCACCCAATCGGCGTACTGTTTCAAGAACGGCTGATTCAGCCCTAGCTCTTCACGCGTCTGTGCGATCAGTTCTTCCGTGATTTCCGGAACTTCTTGGGCGCGGAGCACCACTTCGGCAGGATCCATGGGGGACAGATTAATCAGCAGAAAGGTCAAAAACGAAATGATGAGCAGAATCGGAACGGACAACAATAACCTTTTTACTATATAACTTCCCATAATGACTCCTTATCGAATAATAAGTTCGTGTCCTATTCAAAATACATTTGCTCAAAAGGAAGCTCAAACTGGGTTTGCTTGAACGTGATGCCTTTCAAGTCCTTCGGTGCAAGAACCGTGACGCTCCCGCTCGAGATCGGGATAAACACCGCTTCATCGTGAACCGTTCGCATAATTTCAGCGTATAGCGACTTGCGGGTCTCCTCGTCCTTGGATACCATAACTTCTTGAATATGCTCATAAAGATGATCCGCTTGTGCGATTCCTTTGGTTGTATGTAGATAAGAAGCTTCAGAAGTGAAGGCAGAGATGGTGCTCTGCGGGTCATACGCCAAACCCCAGGTTTGATTAAACAATAACTCATAATCCCCCGTGGATCTTCGATTCGCGATGGAGCTCGACTCTTCTCCGATGATATCCAGCTTGATTCCGATCCCTTTTACCGCATTTTGGATGAATTCCGCCTGCGTTTTTTGTGATGATGAATTACTGTCATAATATAATTTCATGGCCAGCTCCTTACCGGCTTTGATCCTGGCCTTGCCGTCACTCTCCTTCTTCCATCCTGCCTCTTCCAGCATTTGCTCAGCCCTTCCCGGATCATAGCCGCGTTCCTTCAATTCGACATCCGCATAATTCACATTGGATGAGAACAGCGTGTTCGCTTCGGTCTCGGTCCCCTCGAATATGTCCTTACTGATGGTTTCCCGATCGATTGTATGCCAGATCGCTTCACGGACCGCGGTTTCGCTTACCGGACTTTCCGATTTGCTGCTGTTCGCCACCATCATTTTTGTATTCATGGCTTCGCTGCGAACCAGTTGATATGTTCCGGCGTCAACCAGTTGATTCATCGCTTGCACGTCGATGCTGTCTGCTCCCCGATCATCGGTGAATACGAAGTTCACCTCTCCTTTCTGCATGGCCAAAAACGTCGTCTCGCCCGCAGGCAGTACCTTGGCCGTGATTTTTTTGATTTTTGGCGGACCTCCCCAATACTCCTCGTTGGCGGTAAAGGTAGCGTACTCGTCGATTTTATGTTCCGTAAACTGGTAAGGACCCGTACCGTGGTGTCCATTAACGCCATCCTTCGTTTCCCCCTGAATGAAATCCTTGGGTGAGAGAAACACATACGGCCGCGTCATGGACAGTTCGACCAGTGCAGGGTAATAGGCTTCGCTTAAAACCAATTGGACGGTGTATGCATCCACTACCTTCACGTTCTTGATTTTGGTCGACAGTTTAATCCAGGCGTGTTTCTCGGCATTATCCTGCACGGCATCGATATTCAGTTTGACAGCTTCGGCATTAAATGGTTCTCCGTCATGAAACTTCACGTCCTTCCTCAGATGAAAGGTGTAGGTGGTTCCATCTTCCGAAATGTCCCAGGATTCCGCCAGCAAAGGCTTGATCCCTTCCTTTGTGTTCTCCACCAGCGATTCATATACCATACCCTGAGCCGGCATGGATCCCGTGTATAAATGAGGATTCATATCATGAATATCTTTTGCTGTCGCATAGATGATTTCATCCCTGATTGCTGATTCGGCCTTACTTCCCTGCGTTGTCTCCCCGCACCCTGCCAGAAGCGCGATGGAGATCATTAACATCCATATCTTGACACTTTTTCTATTCACAGTTTTCCTCCTGCTATCCACTTGTTTATTGTTTCTTTCATTCGTTTGATAGTTCCATGCATATCAGATCCAGATCTTCCTCGAAGCTCTGAACCGTAAACGCATTGGACAACGACCGGCCCTTGTGAGCAAGTGATACATTTACGATTTTGTCCTCATACGATTGGATGAACTGATCGATGGTCGGACAATCCACCTTCAAGAATCTGGCAATGCCCTGGATCACCTTGATTCGATAATAGTCTTCTTTAGGCATTCTGGGGATATCCAGGCAGCCTTCCTTATTGATAAACAAACTCCTAATCGGAACAGCCGAGAAATCAAAGTACTTTCCATCTGCATCGGGCTGAGAAAAAGGGTCAATTAACAAGGAGGCGTAACGTATATACAATAGATACTCCTGATGAATCGCTTGTAATTGATCAAAGCTATCGATATCCTGGCGCGATAAACTCTCGTTTCTTACCGGATAGTTATCATCCGTCATAAATTTCAGCAAATTGATGCCCTTCATCCCTAATTGGTTTAAGATGTTCATCATCTCTTTCCACTGGGACAACATACTGCGAATCAGATCTTGCGTAATTGGGCCTTCAGGAAAAAGCTTGTAGACGTACTTGCGCGAACCCGACTCATCAAATATGGCGCTTAACGAGAAATCATTCATGAACAAAGCAGGATGAACATATAACGAAATATTTCTTGCCTCTGCCTCTAGCGGCGTCCTCATGACGCTTAGCTCAATATTCATCTCCTTATACAGGCGGCTCAGCTTGTCGACAAGATCAGAGTGCCCTCGCGTAGAGCCGATATAGACCTTTTTCTTAACCCCCGTCGTGATGACATGATTCGAAACTTGGTTATCCACCCACCTCGTGTCGCCATAATATGTAGAAAAACTAATGACTTCCGCATCCGGATTCAGTCGACGTATAAAACCGGATATCAAGCTGTTAGAACCAAAAGTTGGAGATATCAGCACCACACATTTGACCTTACGCAGGACGTTATGATTCATCTGCTGTAAGACTTCCATATACGCATCGGTCGTCACCGCAACAAATAAAGTGTCCCATTCGCCTTCTATGGTCTCAAAACCCTGAAACACATCGTCAATGCGACATTCGCCTTCCATGGAACGATGCTTTTCATTTTGGATGCTCGCGTAAACCATTTGATCGTTCCTCGCAAGGCCGTCGAAGAATCCAAGAGACCGAACCGATTCACGACCGGCGATCCCCAGGCGACAATGGAACCCCTTTTTAAGAGTCACTGCCAGCTGCAAGGCTGCAGGGCCTGTTCCCAACAACAGGACATGCTTCATCTCTTTCATAAGTCACCTCACTCCGATTACAGGTCTGCTAAGCCAGGATTTTTTGATATAAAGCGATGTCAAATATATCGTCTCGGCGCAGCACGTTATCCACTAATCCCCATTTAAGTTCATCCGTCTCTTTCAGGGGATAGTTGAATAAAGATTTCAATCGGTTTCCATACCTCATGGCTACAACAACCTGCTCATTCGTCAACGGATATAAACGCTCCAGCAGCTCGTACTTCTCTGCAACCGTTGAGCTGAAAATGATGTGGGTTATCTCATTTAAATCATCAAGGAATTCAACCGATGTCTTTTCCAATCGGATCTTCAGCTCCGGACCCAATGTCTCTACAACCTTCAGACCAAGCTCAATAGCTTCAGCATCAATGTCGATCCCGACCACCGCAGCTCCTGTGCGCTTTGCGATCAATAGTGCCGTCATCGGGAATGAACCAGAGCCAACCAACAATACCTTCGATGTAGAAGAAATCTGGAAACTTCCGAACTCTTTCTCGATGCATTCCTCGATATTCCTGAAATAATCGGTGATCTCCGTATCTCCCTTTTGCAAATTCAGCGCGCGATATTTCTCCAGTATCGCGACGCAGCGCGCTGAACTTTTCCTCAGTCCATCAACAAGACCGCTAGTTCTGCCGATTCCTTGTTGCTCCAGCTCATCCCAAACTGTGATGTTGGTTTCGTCAGTTATAAACGCCGAGTATTGGTCAATTAAACGCTCCAACTCGGATCGGTGACGAGGTGTGTAATCGAATCGGTCAGCAAAGTACTCAAACCTGGTTAAATAATCATCTAATGATTTCTCAAACTCTGCTAACTTCATGAATACCCTCCCCTGCAGATAGGTTAACTTCCGTATCAATGAACGCTGTGCCTTGTGCTACGATTCCAACAGAGCCTTCGATTTCCAGACGGGTCAGCCGGTCCTGCTCATAGAGTGCCTTTACAAGCATCGTCCCGCCGGGCTGATGGATATAGGTTTCGATATTGCGTTTATTCTTCCATGCTAAGTAAGCGCCTATGGAAGCCGTACCGGAGCCGCACCCTCTTTCCCACACCGCACTATTCAATGCGTGGACGTATATAAGCGGTGTTAGATGATTCGTGATATTGTTGTACAACAGAATCCCAAGCATGCTTGTGTCTAGAAATGGTCCGATGAGTTTGGCCAAGGATAACATGTTGTTCTTCATATCTGTGTCTATGCGTTCTACTTCAATCACGAAATGAATAAAGTCCTTGTATTTGACGACAACCATATCGATCGGGAAACGATCATCATGAAGTACCGTTTGTTCAATCTTCTCAGGAAGCGGCATATCGACACGACATTGAAAATCCTCCCTATTTTTGGTTATCAGGCATGTCACTAGTCGCTCTGCTCCTGAAACCTCTAACCTTATTTCATTCGTTTCGTAATGTTCCAAACCATGTTCATTCGCCAGAAATGCGGCTAAGGCCATACAAGCATTACCGCAAAATTCACCCCCTGCCATTTGTAAAAACGCATCAGCTTCCTGGTTCATGGTTGGCTCGATAAAACCAACTTGTTCAGCATAAACGTTGTCATAAGACATAATTTTAGAAGCAATACGTTTATGTTCATCACGTGGAAGCATCGTGTTAATTAGAATCGTCATATTCTGTGTTGGATTGCATTTCACAAAATCGATCATCTGCTTCATCACGTTTCTCGGACTCCCCTCTACTCCTAATTATGGTAGTTGGCTTGACCAGAATTTTAATCGTAATAATTACGATTAATAACGAAAAGAATATAGCATGGCATTTTGTAATAGTCAACAATTATTTCCATGGACACAACAAAAAAACCACTGGATTCCGTTTCGAATCAGCGGTTCAGAAAGTTTTTTCGCAATGCTTCAATCATCGCTTTCACTATAGGAAGGTTTCGAAATTTGATAGGATAAGCCAGATACAGCTCGTTGCTTACCTTGAAGGAAGGATAAATGATCTTTACCTGACGATTGTGTATTGATTTTTCCAGCATATAAGTGGGGAGGACACTAATTCCCGAACCGTGTTCTATGGCGGCTAATATGGAATGAAGGTCCGGCAGAACGTGCATGATTTGCATAGGTGGTCTTTTCTTGAAGTGTTCTCTCCATAATCTGCGTATGATCGGTAAATCACTGCCATAGCTGATCCAATCTTGAGCGCACAGCCAGGCTTCGAACCGGTCGGGATCTTCGAAGTCGATTTCTTTAAAATTATAGGGTGCAACCAGCACAAACTCTTCTTGAACATAATGGATATATTCAATGCCGGGAGCCAATATTTTTTGGGACGTTATAAGTATGTCGACCTTTTCTTCCAATAATAACTCCAAAATATGTGAGGCAACGCCAAAATGAGCAATCATTCGAAAGGGGAACTCCCCCAAATGGGGAGCTAGCTTCTCCCGAAAATATTCGTGGGCTGTCCCAATTCGGATGACGGGAGCTGTTACAGAAGTGTTCATCATGAATGTTTGCGTTGCTTCTTCCAAGGCTTCGATCAACGGAACCACTTGAGTATAGAGTTCTTTACCTTTTTCGGTGGGAACCATCTTTCTAGAGGTTCTTGTAAACAATGATTCACCCAGTTCGGCTTCCAATGCGGCAAGATGCTGGCTCATTGCGGGCTGGGTCATTAACCGAGTTTTGGCGGCTTCCGATACGGATCTATGTTTATAGATACTGATAAAGCTTCGGTACCATTCAAAATCCACCATTTATATTCCTACTCCTTTGCATATGGACTCAATCGTGGTGTCCCTAATATCAGCGCAATGTCGGTCCATGCTGCGCTTTTTTTGATACCGGTTTGTTTACTACAATGATAGACTTCCTAATCATTCTACACAAAAGAAAAGCATGGAGGCCACTGTTTTATACAAACAGCAGCCTCCGTGCTCCTTATCCGAGTTTTTCAATAACAGCTTTGGTTACAGCCAGGGTAGACTGAGGATTCTGGCCTGTTATCAAACTCCCGTCAACTTCATGATGGGTAGTCCAGTTAGGCGCCGCCACGAAAACGGCTCCCAATTCCCGAAGCTTGCTTTCAAGTAGAAAAGGAAGAATTTCGCTAAGTCCAGTTTCCGCCTCTTCCCTGTCTGTGAAAGCATTCACCCGTTTTCCAGCAACTAGGGGCTGTCCATCCGATAATGTGACTCCTGTCAATCCAGCAGGTCCATGACACACTGCAGCGACTATTTTTCCAGCTTCATAAAAATTACGGACTAATTGATGCAGCATTTGTTCGTCCGGCAAGTCATACATCGTTCCATGACCACCCGGCAGGAAAATAGCATCGAAATTATGGGCAGAAACATCACGGATACGAACCGTGTTTTCCAGATGTACTGCTGCTTCCCATATCTCTTTCGGGGTATCCTCATTCACGCTGTTTGGATCTACTGGACTTTGTCCGCCGAGCGGACTCGCCACTGTAACCTGATAGCCCTTCTTTATAAACTCAATATAAGCTTCAGCGAATTCTGCTAACCAGATGCCCGTTTTTCTTCCGTCTTGTATATCTGAATGATTGGTAACGACAATTAGTATGCTTTTCTCCATTGTACTTCCTCCTTTTTTTGTTGGCTGTTTACAGAGATTATTCTACAAGCCGTCTTTTAATAAGACAAATTAGATTATTATACTAGTTGTATAAATATATTTATAGATTGATCTGCCAACCCACAATCGAGGCCCCTTCAGTGCAAGAAAAACCCTTCCAGCCTTTCGGCGAAAGAGTTGCAGCTGAGAACATGACTGATTTGATTATCTGTGGACTTTCGAGCGAGATCACTTTATGTATCTGTTCAACTTATAGCGAATGGACTATTCTGCACGACCCTCAGCCATTCACGTGAAATCAATTGATGCCCGGCTGTCGTGGGATGAATGCCATCCCATATCCAATACTCTGCGCCTACTCGTTCTGCCGCATGATCAAACGCTTCTTGCAGGGGGACAAACAACGTTTCAAACTCTTGAGCCAATTGCCGGACAACTAGGCTATATTCATTCAACCGCTGACGCCATTCGTCCCAGTGTTGCACGGTGGTGCCCGTTTTCAGTACGAATGGCTCACATAACACCAGTCCCGTCTGTGGAAGCACTTCTTTCGTTTCCTCCAGTATGTGACGATATGCTTTTTCGAACCTGTCGGTAGCTCCGCTTGGCGAGCCTTCGATGATCCGGCCTGCGTCGTTAACGCCAACCAACATACTGATCAGGTCAGGTCGCAGGCTAATCGCATCTTCATTCCAACGCGCGTACAAATCCGAGACGCGATGGCCGCTGATTCCTCGATTGATGAACTGTGGCTGGCTTTCCGCTAGTTCATAGCCCAGCTCAGCAGCAATAAGATATACGAAGCCATGTCCATGAATATGATTAGGATCGTTGTCGCGCCCCCAATTCCCGTCCGTTATGGAGTCACCTTGAAACAATATGGTTTTGCTTGTCTTCGTCATCCTCTTCACTGTACCTTTCTTCAAATGGATTCGTGGAGCTATACGGATCTTTGACACGCCGAATGTTACCGCTTTCAAAATTACCCATTACATAATGATAAACCAAGCAGCGAAGCGAAAATACCCTAGCGATTAGTTTAAAAAGCATATCAACATTAGATATGAACCGGATATCTTTTGAGCTCATCGGCATCATGGTGCATTGCCACAGCATATCTAATAAAAAGCAGAAATACATCATAGGTGTATTTCTGCTCTTTTCTGCTCTATCTGCCGTATAAAATTAAGTTACACAGAGTATTCTGAGTTTCTATTGCTTGTTTTCTTTTGCATACAGGCTTTCTTCAGCTACCTGCGCTAACTCCTCTGCTTTGATACTAATCTCATGGATCGTTGCAGAGAATTCCTGAATCGCCCTTGACTGGGTATCGGTTAGCGTGTGGATATCGGAAAAAGCATGATTTAAGCGCTGCAAAAATTCCCCTGAATATTCTTCGTAATGCCATTAATCTGGTCCACGTTCTCTTTGGAGCTTGTCGCAAGCTTCCTAATCTCATCGGCAACGACCGAGAAGCCTCTTCCGACTTCCCCAGCTCTTGCTGCTTCGATAGAAGCATTAAGCCCTAGCATGTTGCTCTGATCCGAAATCTCCTTAACAACGCTGGAGATCTTCCCAATCTGCTGCGCGCTGGAGCTGACGTCCGTCATTTGGTTTGTTACATCAGTTACACGTTCGGTAAGGTGAGCAATTGATTGGCTGATATCTTCAATGGACGCGGTGGTCTGTTCAACAATTGCCGAGAAACTCTCGGCCATCTCAAACAGCGCATTCGCTTTTTCAAGACTTGTCCCCATGCCTACACCGCCGATAACCCTGCCTTGTTCGTCGTGCAGCGGGATCGCGCGTGCAGCTAGCGGAAATCCAAACAGCTCTTTCGGAACGACAGCCGATAAAGCTTTATTATTGCGGATGGCATCGGTTACGATATCCCCCTCCACTAGCGGGTCCCCAGGCTTGACATTCAGCGAAAAGGTTCTTCCCGGAATGTTGATGATAAGCTTCTCCGTATCATAAATGCCAATCGTGATGTCATCATTCGTAAGGCTTTTCAGCAATGGAGCTACCTTTACAAAGGCGCTGATCAGCTCATGCTGTGTTTGCTCTTCAGTCACATTATTCATGCCTATCTCCCCCAACCCTTAATACGGGAATTTCCTTTGTCCGTAATGAACCGATATCCACTTCATAGTCGTAAATTCATCCAAGCTCCATTCCCCATTCAGACGACCCAATCCCGACTGTTTCTCTCCGCCAAATGCTACGATCGGTTCGTCGTTGATCGTGACATCGTTCACATGGATCATACCTGTATGGACCTTCTTCGCCAGTTCTACCCCGCGTTCAAGATTGGAGGTGTGAATTGCACCGCTGAGCCCAAAACGTGTATCGTTTGCAATTGCAATGCCTTCTTCTTCCGTTTCGAACGGGATGATGCACACAACCGGGCCGAACAACTCCTCTTGCGCTACCTCCATATCCGGTTTGACATTAACGAGGACGGTAGGCTCCACCATTCTGCCGGTGATTTTACCCCGCACCAGTGGAACTGCACCTTGATCTATGCCCTTCTCAATCAGCTTCTCCAGTGTTTCTGCCTGCCGATGGTTGATGACGGGCCCGATAATGGTCTGCGGATCGCTCGGATCACCTGTTGTAAGGGTAGAGACCTTCTCTTTATATTTATCTACAAATTCCTGATAGATCGGCTTCTGTACAAGAATCCGGTTGGCCGACATACAGATCTGGCCTTGATGCGTGAATCTACTGAACGTTGCCGCTTGTACCGCGTAATCGATATCAGCATCTTCCAGTATAATGAACGCGCTGTTCCCGCCGAGCTCCAGCAGCGGCTTTTTGAAGTGCTTGACGGCCAACTGGCCAATATGGCTTCCAACCTTAGTCGAACCCGTGAAAGAAATGATTCTCGGTATCGGATGCTCAACGAACGCATCGCCAATCTCCTTGATATCTGTCACCACTACATTCAACAGGCCCTTCGGTACACCTGCTTCTTCGAAAATCTTGCCGATCAGCGTTCCACCCGTAATCGGCGAATCCTCATGCGGCTTCAGCACGACGCCGTTGCCGGCACCTAATGCCGGGGCGACGGACTTCATGGACAAGAAGAAAGGAAAGTTAAATGGACTGATCACCCCAACCACGCCAGCCGGGATCCGATACAGTCGGTTCTCCTTGCCATCTTCAGTGGATGGTAAAATCTTTCCCTCCATTCTTAGGGGGAACGTTGCCGCTTCCTTAATCATATTTTTCACAAGACCGATCTCGAATGCCGCCTTCAGACACGTTCCGCCCAGCTCCTGAACAATAATGGACGTAATATCTTCCTCATGCGACTCCATATATTTAACCGCATTTTCAAGGATGTCACGTTTACGGTAAGGGTTAACCTTGTCCCATTCCAGCTTAGCTTGGTAGGCAGCCTGATAGGCATCATCAATGTCTGCAACACTCGCGATTTGAAAAGCCGTAATGACCTCATCATTATATGGATTGATGTCAGGCAGCGTTTTACCGCTTTTACCGTCTCGCCATACCCCGCCTATGAATTGTTTTCCCAATTTCGAATAATCCATATGAACCCTCCTGTGTCGAATAATTCCAACTGATATATTTATCGACTGAATACAGGGAATAGTTAAGTGAATTTTATTTGACCTCTTCTCCCTCCCGGGGAAGGAGTCTGCACGCTAATCATGACAAAACAATAACGCCCTAACCTTAAGGTTAGGGCGTTATTGTTAGGGCGTTATTTTACACGTTCGATCGTCATCCGAGCAATACATCACCCAGCTTAGAAGGGGTTCTAACCAACGTTATACCGCTTCGCGAATCCGCTCAAACAAGATGTTGTTTTCCAGATGGATATGCTCGAAGGTGTCCTTTTCAAGCATGGCCAACCGTTGATAGACCAGCCGATACGTGCCGCAGGCATCCGACGGAAGTTCGAAATCAGCGGTTACTTCCCTGAGCTCTTGAAGCAATCTGCCGGCGTGAGCATGTTCATCTTCCAGCTCAGACACATGCGGCTTAAGCTCCGCTGCAGCTTGGTGGTTAGGCTCTGCAACAAATTTCAAGATAAGCGGGAATACATGCTCGTCCTCATCCTTCGTATGCTCCAGCAGTTCTTTTTTCAGATCCGAGAAAAGCTCCTGCACCCGGAGAAGCTCGGGATGATGCTCTCCATGAACGCGTGCCAACTTCGTCACATACGGCGTTAAAGCAGGTAATTCATCCCGCAAGAAGGCATGATGTTTATGCTGGATGTATTCAATCAGTTCGGATTCCCTCAGTGAAGCCGGACGGCTTTCCTGATAATCGGCAAACTTGTTCTCCAGGGTTTGAACCTTCTCCAGTACGGCGGCAGGTTCCAAATTACGCTGTTTAGCTGCTTCTTCCAGTGGCACCTGCCCTCCACAACAAAAATCAATCCGGAGTGATCGGAATAAATCCGCCGTTTGCGGGATGGATGTAACAATATCGGATACCTGGCTCTGAAGCGTGAATGAACTCATAGTCAAACCTCCTTAGACTAAACCCCGTCTTTGTGAACTATTTCACTCTTACAACCCAAGTATATGAAACTCCTGTCTCCGTACATGTGATTGCAGTCATACTGAAATGGAACACTATGTGAACGTTCAGGATCCGAGAACTACGGGAGCCAGAGCAACACAAAAACAGGGATCTCATCATCCCTGTTTTGTGGATTCTGGAATAGAAGCATCATGATATCCAGCGTGATTCAAAATTTGAGGGCTTTAGAACTTATATAATCCCTTCTCTTAATGCCTCGGCATGCCGCAGCAGGATGTCCGCCGCCAGTTCTGACACATGTTTGCCCCGCTGTGCCCGGACCTCGTTCTCAAAGCTGCCCATATTTCCCTTTTCCAGCTTCTTTGTCAAACTGTTGGCGATACCGGCATTCCCAATCTCTCCGCTGCTCAGGAACCGTTCGATCAAAGCGATCATATCACCGGTGCTCGTAACCGTCTGAAATTCAATCTCAGCTACTGACGTATTGCCCGCAAGATCTGCTCCTTCAACGGTTAAGACATGACTCCCGAGCGGGAGCTGATACAGCGGGATGGCTTCACCGGGTTGAACGGGATTACCGTCCAGCTTGATAACCGTCCGGCTGTCGTCGACGCCGGAAACGGAATCGCTCATTTCAATGATCGGCGTCCAATCCCTGGAGACATTCCATCCTCCCTCCTGTACCGGTGTTTCTACGTGAATATCCGGTGGGGACAGATCCATGTTCAATACAATGGATCGGATGCTTTCTTCAAGACCTGCAGCGTTGACGGAGCGATAGTATATCGCAGCCGCGGCCGCTTCCCGGTCCAGAACGATCGGCCCCGAGTACGAAGTCCAGGTGATACCGTCTAAACTGTAGACGGTTTCGGTAACAGTTGAACCGTCGTCTTCCGCACTCAATTCAATGGTAACCGGCACCGTATACCAGCCGTTCAGGCCGTTCGGTGTTTCCGGTGTTATTTTGGACGATGTGTGCGGAGGTGTATCGTCTTCTTCCCCGTAAGGCTGCGGAAGAACAGGCATTCTAGTCGGATCCCAACCATCCGATCCCTTCATCATCATTGGAATCGTGTACAGATTCGCTTCCTCCGGCGTGAGCTGCTTCGACCAATTCGCGCGGGCTTCGGCTGCCGCACCAGGTCCGGTATTGTTATATTCATAGTATTTGGCGGTTTTCTCGTTATCCGGTCGTCCCCAGTTATGCCAGCCTTTATCGTGCACGATTCCTTCCATTTCCGTGTTCATGAACAGCACATGGGCAAAGGGTCTCCATGGTCGCCCGAGGTAGACATCTTCGATTCCATCCGCTCCTGTAATCCTGCTGTTGAGGAACAAATATCCGTAGGGCTGATTTTCCGGCGTGCTGGCAGCGGTAATATATCCGCCTGAACGGACATTGTGAATGACGCTCTGGTCAAACACGGCGATTCCAGGTCCATAGATAAAATCCACCGCTCCTTCAATATAACTGTTCTTTACATAGACCCGTTTCCCGGCATTGTTCACAAAGAACGTATCCTGATAACCGATCATGCGGACATTGTTGAAATAGGCCCGGTCTCCCCGAAGGTCCAGCGCGGGCGCCGGGCCTTGAGGACCCGCTCCATTCGCAAACGTGATGTTCTCGGCGGTAAAATCATCGGATTCGACGGCGGTGGCACGTTCATTGAATCCGGTGCCCGTTATCCCGGTATAGGTAATGACCGTATCTTCCTTGCTCTCGCCAATAAAGCTCACGGCATGCTTCGTCTTGGGAACGGTAACCTGCTCCTCATAGATTCCATTACGGATATAGATTATCGTTCGGTCCGTATTGCCATCCGGGATGGAGTCCACCGCGGCTTGAACGCTGGTAAACATGCCTATGCCGTCTTTCGCCACGACGATGACGGAAGCAGGCGTTGCTCCTTGAGGATCGCTTCCGACGCCCGGCCCGTTCTCGTTTACCGACTGCACCGAATAATAATAAGTTGTGCCGGCAACGACATCCGTATCGATAAAACCGGGCTGCCGCAAATCGGAGGCGACGACACTTCCTGATTCGCTTCTTGATTCCGACCTTCTGATTTGATAAGAAGCTGCACCTTCTACGGCTGACCAGGACAGCTTGACGTGGTCTTTGGCCGGGTTTAGTCGAAGATCACCCGGAGGCGGCGAGGTATTCGCAGGGAATAGAATGACCCGAACCGCTTCAGAATTCGCGCTGGAGGCGGTGCCGTTATGTGCGGAAACAACATAATAGTAGGCCGTCCCGTTCTCCAAGCCGCTTTCCTCATAGCGGATATCCTTTACTTGATCGGCAATGACCTTGTATGGGCCGCCGAGAACGGTGCTTCGCTTGATCTGATAACTCGAAGCATCGGGTGAGGCATTCCACGAGATCACCGCCGATGCATCGCCGGCACTCGCTTTAACATCCGCTGGCGACTCTAGCGGCGCCACCGGACGGACCTCGACCGGGTCGGACGCCTCGCTTTCGCCGGCAACGCTTGTCGCCGTCACCGTATAATAGTAGACTTTACCGTTTACAAGCCCCGTATCTCTAAAGAAAGGCTCTTCTGCGCGTCCTGCCTCAATATAAGGCCCTTCCTGACTTTCGCTTCGCTTCACCGTATAGGTGACCGCATGCTCCACCGGCTGCCAGGTGAGATCAGCCTGTGTGTTGCGGCTAAGTCCCGCGAGCTCCGTCGGGGCTTGCGGCTTTACGGCATTCACCGATGGCGTAACACGCACTTGGTTCGAGGGATCGCTTTCTCCTAAATCACTCACGCCGGTAACCACATAATAATAAGTGGTTTCGTTAATTACGCTTGTATCCGTATACGATGGATTGGAAGCACTCAGATCGGATGCCACCGTCTCGTACGGCCCCCCGTTTGTCGTGCTTCTTTTGACGGTATACGATAAAGCACCTTGGGCGTTATCCCAATCCAGCTGAACCTTCCCGTTCCCAGAGATCGCCCGTAGTCCTTTAGGTGCGGCTGCCGGTTCCACGTATACCTTGATGTTGTCGAAGTAATAAGTTCCCTTGCCGGTTCCGGGCGTTCTGCCGAACAATGCGCTACCTACTCCTAATGTCCGCATATCGTCTCTAAACTCAACCTGCTCGGCTGCCAGTGCGTTGTCTACGTAAATATCCATGGTGTTAGCCGCCGCATTGGCAATGACCTTCAGATTGTACCAGCGGTTAGCGGCCGGAAGGTCGGTTAACTTTACGTCTTGCCCATTCTTGTTCTTGTAAACCAGGGCGTACGCATCCTCCTGAATCGGTAACTGCGGCTTGCGCACCTCAAGAGCAATCGGCGTCTTGGTACCTTCTGCATCCTTAATCTGAAGCAGCACCGAAGTGCCGGGCATGGCCGGGGACATGAAATCCGTCTCGACGACTACCGTACCCAACTGCTGCGGGAAGCTCATGGCAAACCCGGTGCTGCCTACTGCATTATCGTATACCTTTAGCGACTTCTCGGAATCGTTGCCCGTAGAATTCGCAGGCACTTGCTCCACCGTGACCGTATGATCGGCATCCTGCGGATCCGGGATCACGCCATATCTGTCAGGCACCGAGCCGGCTTCAAGGTTTTCAAAATCATCGTTCACATAATATACGGTTTTCGGGCCGCTGCCTGTATCTGCCGATATATTGATGTTAGTAAATGTCGAGGTATTGTATTTCCACGTCTCATTGTTCACTTTGGCCGCATCCGCCACGAGTCCGACATAGGCTTGCTTAGGCAAATCGACTTGGACGTTTCCGACCGTGGTCCAGCTGGTTCCATCTTGAGAGATCATTGATGTGAATTGGTTATCCTTGCGGACAAGCTTAATCCAATAAGGCAGCTGAAATTGCTGCTCCGGCTGAATTCTCGCAACCTCTCCGCCCTCCTCGGCTCGACTCAGGGTAACACCTCTTTTCCCCGTACGAATATAAGGGACGACCAGGGAAACGAATGGAGCATCCTCCTTCAGGCTCTCGTGGAACATGATGCCGGCTTCTGCTTCCTCGTTCGTTGGGGTAATGTATTCAACCCGGGCCACAATTTCAGCGTCCCCCTCGATCTCCTGATAGGCAAAATGAAAGACGCCCTTCGCTCCGCCGATATCGCCTGCTGCCTTGACGGTCATCTCGCCGAGGGCATCACCAAGCTGGGTGTGTCCCGGTATTCCCGGACTGCCTATATCGGCCGACTTCCAAGGCTCGATGCTCCCTTCGGTGTTCGCATGAACGACCACGCTCGTCGAGAACGCCATCGTTCCCGTATCGTCGATCGCTTTCGCGGCCCAATAATGGGTGCCGTCCGCAGCGTCCGTCCACTCATAGCGGAACGGCATGCTGTCGTCCTCTCCAACCTTCTCTCCGTTCCGGTAAAACTCGACCTTCGATACGCTTCCGTCTTTATCGGACACGGACGCTTCAATCGTCACGTTCGATCCGGCTTTGACCACCGTGTTGTTTGCCGGAGCGGTAATGACTGCAGAGGGATTAGCTGATCCGTTTCCCGTCATGGAATTCAAATACAGCTCCAGATTCGTGTATCCTTCCTCATTGGCCAGATTGCGGTCACTCGGATCTCTCGGGTCCAGCCCGCGAGCGATCTCCCAATCATTCGGCATACCATCATGATCATCATCTTCTAACGTGGATCTGACCATCTCTACTAGCGGATATCCGCCTACTTCATTCTGAGAGTTGATATGCATGCCGGTTCGGTGAATAACGTCATGGATGATTCTGGCATCGACGGCATCCCGTTTCGGCAGGGTGGCTCCGGCGCTTTGCATAACCGCTTCATAAGCCTCTTCGGCGGATTCGGTCGGCAGTGGATTGGCAAAGGAAGCGGGAGTTTCCAGCTTCACGTAATCCGGATACTTATGAACGCCGGACCAGTTATCCTGTGTATATTCCGGATATCCGTCCATAACGTTGCCGTCAATATAGTAGCTTCCGGTACTCTCCGCATTCATAAACCGAACCACTTCCGTTTCAGGTCCGGGCTTGTAATAATTGTTGATCATATTGGTAACCGCGCCTTTGCCTCCGTACGAAGCAAAGAATCCCCAGTTGTAAACAACGTTATTGCGAAAATCATGGGAATTGCCTGCCGTGCTGTCAAACGCCGGGTTGCGGCTGGAGTTGTGGGCGATCAAATTATGATGAAAGCTGGTGTTCTTGCCGCCCCATATCCCGCCGTAGCCGTGTCTGCCTTTGACATGTTTGCTAATGTGCATGGCGTCTGCTATGATCGACCACTGCACCGTGACATTTTCGTTACCGTAAGGGCTGAGCACTTCGTCGACGGACCAGCTGAACGAGGAGTGGTCGATGATAATGTTTTTCTTATACCGTCCGCCAAAAGAGTCTGCTTCCGTTTCATTCATATCGCCCAGACGGAATCGCATATAACGGATGATCAGGTTGTTTCCATCAAAGGACGTTGGATACCCGATGACCGTAATTCCATCGCCCGGCGCCGTTTGGCCGGCAATCGTCAGATTGTCTCCGAGAATCTTAAGGGGAGATTTCAGCTCGATGACGCCGCCGACTTTAAATACAACGGTCCGGTTTCCAGCACTGACCGCATCACGAAGCGAGCCTGGGCCCGAGTCGGCCAACGTCGTTACCTCGTACACGTTGCCGCCACGGCCGCCGGTCGTATACTTTCCACCGCCTTCGGCCCCCGGAAATGCCGGCGTTCGCGAGGAATTGGACGGGGTTATGATTTCTGTGCCCTCCTCAGCATAAGCGGCTCCGCCGGAAAAACTTGTGAACAGCATGGTGAGGACAAGCATTTGCTTTAACCATTTTGCTGCTATCAATTGCGTACCTCCTTATCATTTTGAAATGCTTGCAACGGTTATAATTCGATCACCTCCTTTCTAAGCCTTATTGAATCCAACAGCAAAGCTACTTGATCACGACCTCCTCCGGTTCCACTTCAGAAGAAATCATAATCTGCCTAGCCTTATCGGCCTTCAGCCCCGAGCATTCGATTTGCCTGGACCGTTCCCCGGTCACCACCAGCAGGCGGTCATCCTGTGAGCCCCCTTCTCCGCTGACATTCGCCACCTGAGCATTTCGGCTTTGGTGAAAGAGAAGCAGCTGATTTTCCTGATTACGAAGGACGATGTCCTGAATACTGAGGTTCTTTCCATTTCGGCATACAATGCCTTCCCGACTTGTGATGGCCGACCTCTTCACCGTCAAGTTCTCCACCGGCATCTCCGGCAAGCCGTTGATGAGCAGCGCAGTGTGCGCACCGCTGCACACAATATCCTGAATGACAATATTCCGGAACACGGGGGTTTCCTCGGTAACGGGCAGCATCACTTCCGTTTGATACTCGCCGGAGCCGGCTTTCCCTTCGTAATATAAATTGAAGGAGATCGCATCCCCGTCGATATCCCGCATCCGGATCCTTTCAATGAAGATGTTCTCGACCACGCCGCCGCGACCGCGGCAACTTTTAAAACGAATGCCGATATCGGTGCCGATGAAGGTGCAATCGGATACGTATACATCCTTGATGCCTCCGGACATTTCACTGCCGACCACGATGCCGCCGTGGCCGTGATAAACGGTGCAGTTCCGGATGCTGATCCGCTCACTCGGCTTTCCCAGCAGGCGCCCGGCTTCATTTTTACCGGACTTCAGACAAATCGCATCATCTCCTACATCAAACGAGCTGTTTTCCACGATTACGCATTTGCATGAATCGATGTCCAGACCGTCCCCGTTCTGGGCATACCATGGATTGCGGACGGTAATGTTCTGAATGGTAATCTGCTCTGATGCCCAAGGATGCAGGCACCAGGCTGCGGAGTTTTGAAAGGTCGGGCCGCTGAGCAGGATCCGCTTGCACTTTCTAAAGCTGAGCAGATTGGGCCTCAGGTAGTCTCTCACAGGCGCATAGTCATGTGGATCCTCGCTGCCTGTCTGTTCGATCCGGGCCAAGTTCTCCTTCCCGTCCCGGGCAGCCGGCGTTGGCCACCACAGTCCCTCGCCATCCACGACACCACCGTTGTGAATTAAACGATCCCACTGGCTTTCGGTCAGCTTCCCTTGCTTAACCGGCCTCCAGGCTTCGCCGCTTCCGTCAAAGATGCCGCTGCCGGTAATCGCGATATCCTCCAGCCCTTCTCCATCGAGCGGAGACTGGCAGCGGAACATCTGCCGGCCCTCATAAGTAGACATCCGGATCGGATAAGCTTCGAATTGCTTGCTGAACACAACAAGCGCACCGGCAGAGGCGTGAAGCTCAATCCGGCTCTGCAGGGTCAATGGACCGGTGTGCCAGATCCCGGGAGGGATGACCACCTTCCCACCACCGGCCTTAACGCAGGCTTCAATCGCTTGATGAAATGCCTCGGTGTTGTCATATACGCCGTCTCCAACGGCTCCATAGTCCGTAATCGTTACGATATACTCCGGGATCACTGGCAAGTCAGGACATATCGCTTCTTCTGTTTGTTTGATCATGTGTACCTCCGTATTTGTAAGATTGCTTATTCGATTTATACCGGCAGGACGATATACCTTCCGCCTTGTTCGGTAGGCATTTCGATGACATGGCCATGGCGTTCCATCGGGACCTCTATTCCATCCGGGGTTAAAAAAACTTCTGCTCCTCTGAAAACTCATACTTTCTTTCATCTTAAAAATTGTTGCCGATTGCGTTCAAAGCCCTTGAAGATCGGCTGCAGGCATGATATATAATTTTCTACGATCACAATCGGTGGTAATCCAACCATGCGAACTAAGGAGTTAATGAGGAATGAATGACCGGCTGCAGCCCAAGTACCATATCGGAGATCATGATTTCTCCATCCAATACATGTCGCGAAACGGTTCCAGCAGCATGCCCCGTCCGCATGAGCATCCCTACTTTGAGCTGTATTACTTGCTTAACGGTGAGCGGGTCTACTTCATGGACGATAACGTGTTTACCGTCAAAAAAGGGGACATGATGATCGTGAACCCGCATGATCTCCACTCAACGGCAAGCTCCGATAAGCTGACCTTCGAGCGGGTGCTGATCAGCTTCTCCAGAAGCTTCATCGAACAAGGCGATGCCGGCGTCGCCAAGCTGCTCGATCACGGGACGTCCAGACTCGTTCGCATTCCGCTGAAGCATCAGCCCGAAATCGAACGGTTGCTCCTCTCGATGCTCGCAGAATGCCAAACGGAGCAGACTCACTACAGCTCATTGGTTCGCGCATGGATGAACGAGCTGCTCATCCGCCTTCATCGGATCGAGACCACGCTTCAATTCCAAACCCATGAATATGAGCATCCGATGCATCAGAAAATTTCAGAAATTGCCCAATATATCAAATCCAATTATCATGAAAGGCTTACGCTGGAGCAGGTCGCCAAGCAGTTTTACATCAGCCCTTCCTATCTCAGCAGAGTGTTCACCAAGCTGACAGGCTTTCACTTTCGCGAATACCTGCAGGTGGTACGAATTCGCGAAGCACAGAAAATGCTCGTGAACAGCAGAGAATCCGTACAATTCATCTCCGAGCAAGCCGGATTTGAGCATATTGCCCACTTTAATAAAACCTTCAAAAAAATCGCGGGGACCACGCCTCTTCAGTACCGCAAGCGTCATGGATAGAATCGGGGCTGTTCCAAAGTTGTTACCGTCTTGGAGCAGCCCCGTAATCTTTCTCTTTCTATATCTCTCCTCTTCCAACCCTAAACCAGTCGATATCCACATACCCTCTATCCGCTTGTTCTTCCGTACTTGCCGCGAACAATCCGACCTTGGCACCGACCCAGTGACCCTTTTCGGCTTCGAACTCCCTATCTCCGCACGGCAAGAAAGGACCATCGGCAGAAGCAAAATAGAAGCGGCATTGAGCACCGGGATGAACGGTCACCCGAAGCGTTACCTTCCCTTCATCCAATCCGTCGGACCACACCACATTCTCCTCCGAGCCGTTCCCTTGGGCCTGGATGATTTCCATGCCGGAGCCGTCCGCCTTCATCTGAATGGCCGCATAAGCGAATGTTCGTCCGAATACGATCAAGCCCGCCCGTTCACCAGGCTTTAGCGCCGTTCCATCCAGTTTGGCTTCCGCATGAAATACTTCCGCCGGGAATTTCTGCATCAGCAAGTGAGGAGCATCGTAGATCGTGCGCGAAGGCTGGTTCTCCGGCACCGGGAAGGCGAATAATCGCAAATGGCTTTCCTCCTCGAATGCATACCAGGCCGGATTCGGATTAGCCTGCCACTGCCACTGAAGGCCAAGCTGAGCGTCTTCGAACTCGTCTGAATCGTCCGGTGCCTCAATCCTGTGTTCCCCGCCGACGTTTGGCTTCGGATAACGCAGAACCGGTTCGCCGATCCCGTCTCCATTCGTATCGGCACCCATTTCCGGCCAATCATCCACCCAGCGTATCGGCTGCAGATGAACAATTCTTCCGTAGGCCCCTTTGTCTTGAAAATGCATAAACCAGGATTCTCCCGAATCCAGCTCTACCCAGCCGCCCTGATGCGGGCCGTTAATCGGGCTATCGCCTTGATGCAGTACGATTTTGTCTTCATAAGGGCCAAAGACCGAGGTTGACCGAAGCACGGTCTGCCACCCCGTTGATACTCCCCCGGCAGGCGCAAAAATATAGTAATAACCATTTCGTTTATACATCTTCGGCCCTTCCATCGTCGGATGACGTTCGGTCCCGTCGAAGACAATCTGACCTTCATCCAAGAGGCGCTTTCCGTCCGGGGACATCCGGCACATTCTTAACAGATGCTTGATGCCGCATCTACTTTTGGCAAACGCGTGAACCAGGTAGGCCTGGCCGTCATCGTCCCAGAACGGACACGGGTCGATCAAGCCTTTCCCCTCTTGAACCAGATGCAGAGGCGTCCAGCTGCCTGCCGGGTCCGCAGCTGTGCTCATCATGATGCCGACATCCGGATCCCCATAGAACACCCAGTACTTGCCGTCATGGAACCGAAGGGCCGGAGCCCAGACGCCGTTCCCATGTTGAGGGACGTCATAGCCCGGCAGCTCCATCCGGGGCAGCACATGATTAATAATCCTCCAGTTAATCAAATCCTTCGAGTGCAGAATCGGCAGTCCCGGCAGATGACCGAAGCTGGAGGCCGTCATATAAAAATCTTCCCCGACCCGGATCACATCCGGATCCGAATAATCCGCATGAAGCACCGGGTTCACGAACGTCCCGTCTCCCTGATCCGACAACCATGATTTGTTCTGTAATGCTTGCAGCGATGACGATGAGTGCATCATTTAGTTCCTCCTCCTATCACGAATCTGCTAACCGCTCCATTTCCAGACTGGCAAGGATGAAAGGCGCTACGCCAATCTGGGCGTCGGACACCACTTGTTCACTGATGTAATATTCATACGAGCCGTTGCGGTCATCGCTGAGCCCCGCTCCATGACATATGGAATGAAGATGCACGCCGGTTTTGCCAGCCTCAACAAACCGCTGGATCAAACCTTCGTAAGCCCGCTCCGCAACAGGTCTTGAAGGCTGTTCCAGATACTGGAGCCGAACGCCCTTGGCCAAAGCGTAAATAAACATGGAGGAGCCGGAGGTTTCAAGATAATTGCCTTCCCGGAAGCCCTGATCGAGCACCTGGAACCACAGCCCGCTCTCTTTCTCCTGATAACGTGCCAGCGCTCGGCTTAGGCGTTCGAATATGCCAATCATCGTACCTCGCTTCGGATGATCTACCGGAAAAAATTCAAGACTGTCCACTAGCGCCATCGCATACCAGCCCAAGGCCCGGCTCCAAAAATGCGGGGACCGCCCGCTTTCCGGATCGGCCCATACCTGTTCCTTCGCTTCATCCCATCCGTGATAGAGCAGGCCCGTCTTGGAATCCCGGGTTCTACGCTCCACCAGCAGAAGCTGGTGAGCTACCTCGTCGAACAGTTCAGGCTGGTTATAAGTTTTGGCATACTGGGCCAGAAACGGCGATGACATATAGAGCCCATCCAGCCACATCTGAAACGGGTATACTTTTTTGTGCCAAAAACCGCCGTCCGTCGTTCTGGGCTGGCTGATCAGCTGGGCGGCTAGCGTATGGGAAGCCTTTTCATAACGGGAGTCATGAAATCTGGCACTTAGCGCAAATAAATTTTTCCCCTGATTGATCTGGTCCAGATTATATTCTTCGATTCTGTACCCCCGAATGTCCCCATCAGCCTGAACAAACAGATCCATATGCCGCTTCATGAAATCAAAATAATCGTCCTTGTTATAAAAGTCCCCTGTGCGGGCGACCGCCATGAGCATCATCCCGGGAACATACGCCCACCGGCGGGCAATTTCCGGGTGAAGTCCCTCGCTGTCCGCTTGACGGAGAATGGTTTCCGCCGTCCGGACGGACCAATTGTTCTCTTGCTTCAATACCGCCTCACCTCAATATCCTTGGAAGATTTAATCTCAAGCCTCATTATAAAGAAACATAAACGATAAAAATTCCGGATTTGATGCTGAATCAATCGCGTTTTTTGCATTTTATGCTCTGTTTACTTTCCCTCTAGAAAACAAGTCTAAGAAGCTGTTTTTTTTCAAATCCGGCAAAAAAGGCAAAGAATGACTCGATTTAAACATCGGAGATGTTTTTATTRGAATCTCCAATTCGATAACATAGATATAAAATCCATAGAGGAGCGTGTTCATCGATGAAAATCACAGTAGATCCCAACGGGCAAGGCGACTTCGTGACGGTGCAATCTGCAATCGACTCGATTCCCGAACAGTCCGATTGTCTTGTCATCATCGAAATTAAAAAAGGTGTTTACCGTGAGAAAATCAACATTCCTTCATCGAAACCAGCCATCCGTATGATCGGTGAAGGACCTGAAGAAACGATTCTTACATATTCGGATAACGCCCACACCTTAGATGAAGATGGACAACCCCTCGGGACCTTTCGCAGCGGAAGCTTCTATATCTGCGCAAATGATTTCAGCGCCGAACAATTGACCATCCGCAATGATTCCGGTCCTGGGACGGGTCAGGCAGTCGCTGCCTTTATCGATGCCGACCGGGTGTCCTTTCGGTATGTAAAACTTGAAGGTGATCAAGATACGCTCTATGTGTCCGGCGGACGTCATTTCTTTGCCGAATGTTATATCGAGGGCGATGTCGATTTTATATTTGGGCCTGCAACGGCCGTATTCGACCGGTGCACCATCCACTGCAAGCGGTCCGGTGGTTACCTGACCGCAGCCAATACGCCGGAGGAAGCGGAGTTTGGCTATGTCTTTATCGATTGCAAAATCTCGGGAGCACCCGGTGTTGAGAACGTATACCTTGGCCGGCCTTGGCGTGCTTATGCCAATGTGGTGTTCATCCGATCCGAGATGGACGGCTCCGTTCATCCACAGGGCTGGCATAACTGGAACCAACCGGACCGTGAAGAAACATCGCGTTATGCCGAATTCGGCAGCCGCGGCCCCGGAGCATCCCCCTCCTTGCGGGTTGCGTGGTCCAGGCAGCTCACTGAGACCGAGGCTAAACGGTTTACCATCGAACATGTGCTCAGTGGCCAAGACCGTTGGTATCCGCCCTACACTCCTGGTACATCCAATCAGACGAGAGGTTGATGATGATGACTGCACTGGCTCGAGTCCGTCCGGAGGACGTCGGTATTCCTCCTTCCGCCATTCTCCGCTTTATGGAGGATATGACGGAAAGGAATATGAACCTGCACAGCTTTATGCTGCTTCGGCATGGCAAAGTAGCTGCCGAAGGTTATTACTCCCCTTTTCACAAGGATTTAAGGCATCCGATCTTCTCCGTCAGCAAGAGCTTGACATCGGCAGCCGTCGGCATTGCCATCGGTGAAGGACGGATCTCCCTGGAGGACAAGGTCATTCATTTTTTTCCGGATAAGCAGCCGGAGACCGTACACCCGTACACAGCCGATATGACCATCCGGCATCTGCTGAGTATGCAAACCGTCCACCGAAAATCAACCAATAAAGAGGCCCGGGATATCGTGTTCGAGTATCTTCATACGCCACCGAGTCATCCCCCGGGGACCGTCTTTGCCTACGATACGACAGGTACGCATACGCTCTGCGCCATACTCCAACGGGTTACGGGGACAACCGTGCATGACTATCTCGATGACCGCTTGTTTCAGCCCCTCGGGATGCAGGATATCGAGTGGGAGACCTGCCCGCTCGGAATTAACCAGGGCGGCAGCGGAGCCTATTGCACCACGGAGGATCTGGCCAAATTCGGTCAGCTCTATCTGCAGGACGGGCTGTGGAACGGAATCCGGATCCTGCCGGAGGGCTGGGTAGAGTTAAGCACGTCCAAGGTCGTTGATAACTCCAGCGCCGGAATTCTGCTGGAAGGACGAAGCGGGTACGGATACCAGTTCTGGCGAGCCAGGCGTCAAGCCTACTGCGCTTTCGGCGCAGGCGGGCAATTCGTCCTTGTCATCCCAGACCATGACGCCGTTTTTGTCTCGACGGCCAACACCATGCTGAACCGGGATGAACACCAAGGAATCCTCGACTGCGTTTGGACCCATCTGGTTTCTTCCATGCAGGAGCCCTGCCCTTTCGATGATGCCGGTTATGACCGGATGCAGAAGCGTCTGAGCGCCTTGAAGCTCCATCTGCCGGATGGAAGCTTGATCTCCAGTACAGCCGTGCAGGTCTCGGGGCAGCAATATCGCCTAGCTGCTAATGAGCCGGGATGGACAGGTTGTCATTTTACGTTCAGTGAGCAAGCATGCGAGCTCACCTTCATTCATGAAACCGGTCGTCCCCGTGTTGTATGCTCCATGAATGATTGGCATATCGGTCCTGACCCTTTTTTCGGCCTTCCCTCCGCCTGTGGTGCCGTATGGGCAGACCCGTCGACCTGCTTGATCCACATTCAGCTGCTGGAACAACAGCAGATGTTTATCCTTACCTGCCGTTTTGACCGCGATGGTCTTGTGCTGCAAATCAAGCCGGCTGGCGCGCTTAGAACGAATCATCTTGATCTCGTGCTAATTGGAACGAAAATGGACAGCCCATGAACCGAGTGCTCCTAATTTGCCTCATTTATATAAGTTGAATGTGTGATTTGCCTATAAGGCAGCCGTGTGAAATGTTCTTTCGATCATTAATACAGATATATTAGTAGTGAGAGACAAAGCAGCCAAGGACACCAAAGGCACTTCCTTTTACTTGCCAGCTTTGTCTCTCGTTTACATTGCTCCTCAATGACCGCTATTTTTGATTCGTGTTAGATTCTTTATATTCTGCAGCCATTTGATCTCCGCCGCTCTTTCTCCATTTCTCCACTTCCGCCTTCCAGCCGGCCTCGTCAATCTGCCCCATAATGAACTTGGTTTGCGCATCGGTGATGATCTGCTCCAGCTCTCCGCCGCGTTCATTGTAAGTCGTCGATTTCAGGGTAAGCGCCGGATTCGGTACAATGTAATTCTCGTTCTCATACACGATTTGTTTGTTCTTGTTGAACAGCTCCGTTCCTTTCGGTTTCTTCTCCATGTTGTACAAATCGCCCCGTTGTGGAAACGTATCGCGATAAGGCTTGACTTCTTGAGCGTCCTTATCCGCATCGATCGTTACGGTATAATCTCCTTCGACTTTGTAATGCACGCCTTCGATGCCTTTGTTAATAACATTGACCATCTCGGGATCCAGCAGCTTGTCAACGAAGGTCAGCACTTTAGCCAGCTCTTCTTCAGACTTGACCGTCGATCTCGGGATTGCCAGGAAGCCGGTATTTCCGCTTTCCCCCGGAACACGAATGCCTTCTGGACCTTGCAGCGGAGATACGTCGACAACCGCTTCCGGAACAACCTTCTCCAGCTTGGTTTGCAGCGATTGACCGTTACCGCCGGAGATCCGGATATTCGCGCGGCCCGATTCATACACCTTATTGAGCTCGGAGGAATCAACCACGGCGAAATCCTGATTAATCAGCTTCTCTTCATATAATCTTCTAAACAGCTTCATGACATCGAAGAACTGCTCGGATACAAACTCCGGATAGAAATTGCCTTGCTCGTCGATGCCCCATTTATTAGGTGCGCCTTGGGAAACGGCAAGCCGGGTCAAGGTCGATGCCGTACCCTGGTTATAGCCTTTGTCGAGCATCATTCCGTAGGTGTCCCTTTTTCCGTTGCCATCCGGATCCTCCTCCGTGCTGAATCGGATAATTTCATACCAATCATCCAGAGTGACAGGCTCCTTCAAGCCGGCTGCATCGAGCCAGTCCTTGCGGTAGCTGACGATCGCCCGGCCCATGTCCCGGAACAGAGGGATGCCGTATACTTTGCCGTTCACGCTGATGTTGTCGTAATAGGCCTGCGGCTGCGCGGCCAAATTCGGGTAATTTTTCAATTGGTCGGTGATGTCCCAGAACAGATCGGCTTCGAGTGAGCTGATCGTCGTTGGCGTATAGTTCAGCTTGATCAGCTTCGGAAGCTCATTGGAAGCGACCATGACGTTAACCTTCTCGTCGTATGCAGAGTAGGGGATCCACTGAATCCGCAGATCCGTGTTCGTGTATTCGCGTATTTTTTCCTCCATCTGATTTTTCGGGTCGGGTATTTCCCCAACCTGATTAACCACCAGGGTGAGCGGATAAGGTCCGTCGCCATTGACCCCGCTCCCGCCGCTTTTGTCTCCGCAAGCCGTTACAACCATCATCCCCGCCAGCATTGCCATAACGGTTGTCATCCATCTTTTCTTCATCTTTAGCCCTCCATCATATTCATTTCTATTGAAACCCTCTTATGAGGTAGTTCAAAAAGTCGTCTTCCCATGACGAAGTAGTTCGGGAAGAGGGTTCGACGTCGAATCTTGAATTCAGCCGGGCCTAAGCAGATGCTTCCGAAGCATGTTTCCTACGAAACATTTCAGGTGCTCACGTACCCAAAACGTACGCTCCGCTCCTGACGTTCCTAGCTTCATTCAACCTTCTCGGTCCTAGAAACCCGTCTTTTTGAACTCGCATTCTTACTGGGAAGAAGGCGCATCCAACCGGTTATCCTTTCACTGAGCCCAGCATGACGCCTTTCGCAAAATGCTTCTGCAGAAAAGGATACACGAGCAGAATGGGCACGGTGGCAAAAACGATGACCGCCATACGAATCGTTAACGGCTGCACGTCCATTTCGTCGAAGCTGGAATCCCCTACCCGGCTCTGTGCCAAAATCACGATTTCCCTAAGCAGAACCTGAATCGGCCATTTCTCGTTATCATTGATGTATAGAATGGCATTAAAAAACGTGTTCCAATGAGCAACTGCGTAAAACAAACCGAACGTGGCCATCGCTGGCAGCGACAATGGAAGCACAATTCGAATCAGAACTCCCAAGTCATTGCAGCCATCGATTTTAGCCGAATCCTCCAGCCCGTCGGGAATTTGCTGGAAGAAGTTCTTCAGCACGATCAGGTTAAACGCACTGATGGCACTTGGTATCATCAAGGACCACAGCGTATTGGTCAAATTCAACCCGTTCACGACGAAGTATGTTGGGATCATCCCCCCGCTAAACAGCATCGTGATCAATACGCCGAGCAGGATGGGATTTCTGCCCCGGAGATGAGGCTTGGACAACGGATAAGCCATCAGCGATGTAAACGCCAGGTTGATTAGTGTTCCTACTACCGTAATATAGATCGAAACGAGCAAGCTTCGCGGCAGTGTGTCGGACGAGAAAATATATTGGTACGATACGAGCGACCATTCTTTGGGCCATAGAATCAACCCACCCTTGGCGACTTCAGCCGGACTGGCAAACGAAACCGCCAGCACATACACGAATGGAAGAACACACACGATCGCAACGATGAATAAAATCGAATGGTTAATGATATCAAACAGGCGATTGCCCCAGGTTTGATCTTGACGCACGTTTATTCCCTCCTGTCATTTCAAAAAATGCATCCGCGGCATCCTCCTAGTACACCCCTTCTTCCCCGAATCGCTTGGCCATCCAGTTTGAACCGAGAACCAGAATCAATCCGACAAAGGATTTAAACAAACCGACGGCTGCGCTGTAACTGTACTGTGCCTGCGTCATCCCTTTGGTGTATACATACGTATCGAATACTTCACTCACTTCCCGGTTTGTCGGCGTGATCATCAGGAAGATTTGCTCGAAGCCCGAGTCCAGGAAGTTGCCTAAACGAAGAATAAGCAAAATGATGATCGTGCTGCGGATGGCTGGCAGCGTGATATGCCACAGCTGACACCAGCGTCCGGCTCCGTCGATCCGTGCGGCTTCATACTGCTGCAGGTCTACGCCAGCAAGGGCGGCAAGAAAGATCACGGTGCCCCAGCCTACTTCCTTCCAGATCGACTGGGACACAATCATCGTCCGGAACCAGTCCTTCTCCAGCAGGAATGCGATTTTCTCTCCCGTTATCTGATAAATGATTTCATTCAGAATGCCGTTCTCGGTCGTAAACAATATATAGAAAATACCGACAACGACAACCCAGGATACAAAATGCGGAATGTAGATCAAGGTTTGTACAAACCTTTTGAAGCGCTCCCGCCTTAGCTCATTCAGCATGAGCGCCAATATAATCGGCAGCGGAAAGAAAAAGATCAGATTATATAAAGCTAAAATGATGGTGTTTCGAAAAAGCATCCAAAACTGCGGTTCGCTGAAAAAGCGCTCGAAATGCTTGAACCCGACCCACGGGCTGCCGAAGAACCCGGTATGCGGCTTGTAATCCTGAAAAGCCATCGTCACCCCGTACATCGGCACGTATTTAAATACGATAAAATACAGCACTCCTGGCAGCAGCATCAGATACATCCACCTGTCCCTGACCAGATCCCTTAGTAAGAGCTTTCGTTTCTCCAGGCGCAGTTCCCTCTTTACTTGCGGGTCGACTGTTGCCGGAGCTTGATTTGTTTTCATAGCACCTCTCCTCAAAGTTTTGTAAGCGTTACTTCTTGAATGAGATTCGAACAAAACTCACTTCGGAAGCATGCCCTTAGTTTTGTGAGCGTTACTTCCTGAATCAGTTTCGAACAAAACTCACATCGGAAGCACGCGCTTAGTTTTGTGAGCGTTACTTCCTTAATCAGCTTCGAACAAAGCTCGCTTCGGAAGCATGGGCATTGCCTGTTTGAACATCGTTTTTGTTGGTTGTATGCGTTTTCATGGATTAATTATCCGTCACCATCCTCGTGTCCGGCTATACTCCGTTCATGACTTCCGCACCAGCCCTCGGTAAATGCATTTCCAGCAAGGGTTACAGGATTTCACCAATTCCCCTGCATATGCCGTATTCCACCTTCTATATGCCGCATATGACATGCAGATAAGAACAGGATCTTTGCCGTCTACATTAGCCATGGAATAAATGGTCCCGAATCTATATTTATAATGGCACCGTACGGGCGTTCTTTTTCGTGCAAAAAAGCTGCTCCACCGCAGAACATTCTACGGATGGAACAGCTCCATTAAGTTCTTGTTATGGTGGCTTACTCAAAATTGAGCCATCATGCAGCCGGGTATGTCTTCATCTTCGGATCGAGCTGCTCATTCTCAAGCTAGCCTTCTTCACTATGCTGCTCCCGGTACTGGCCGGGAGTTACCCCAAATGTCCGACGGAACGTACGAATGAAGGCGCTGATATTTGTGTAGCTCACTTTCTGGCCGATTTCCGAGACCTTCATCTCGGTCGTGGCCAGCAGATTTTTGGCTATATTCATTCGGTACTCGCTTAAGTATTCACTGAAGGACACACCCATCTCTTTCTTAAATACCCGGCTGATATAAGCCGGATTAAAATTCATGACCGCCGCGCAGTATTCGAGTGAAATGTCTTTATCATACTGCTCTTGCACGATCTCCACGATTCGGCGGGTAATGCTTACGAATTGCTTATCTGCCATGTCCTCCAGAATCCCGATCACAGGTTTAAACAATTTGGAGTGGAACCAGCTCGCAATTTCGCTTCGTGTCTGCAGCCTGAACAGAAGCTTCAACTCCTCTTCGCCATTCCATAATTGCTGCATCGACAGTCCCTGCTCCTGGGCTATGCTTACGGTCCTGGACGCGAGCTGCAGCAGCAATAAATGATGCTCTTGATAAAGCCCGTCCTTGCACAGCAATTCATCCAAATAACGCTGAAACTGCTGCTCCACCTTCTCAAGCTGTCGTTCTTCAAGGGCAAGCATCATCTGTTCTTCAATCAGTCTTAATTTCGTGTATACTGTCTTCTCTGCACTTCCTTGATCCACAATATCGGCATAGCGTACGATGATATTCGATCCGAGAATAAATCGTAATTTGAGTGCCTGGCTGCTTTCTTTATAGGCGCGCTTCGCATTGGACAACCGCTTGAATGGAAGGCTGATGCCGATGCTGCATTCGAGCCCGAGGTATTCCTGAACCTTGGTTTTGATGTGCTGAGCGGTCTCATAGAACAAAGCTTGCCCGGCTTCGGCATCCTCTTCTTTACAGGTCAGCAGCGTCACCTGGGAATGATTCAGCACGATCGGACTGAAGCGGGCCTCTTCCGGCAGGGTTTCCGAGACGATATTGCTTACCGCAAACAGAAGAAGCTCCCGATCCTGTTCCTGGAACCGCGACTGCTGAAGGTTATCCAGCTCAAGCTGCAGCACCCCGAGGCTTCCCCAGCCCGTTGGAAACCCGTAGCGTTCGGAAGCGTACTTGTCATCGGCTCCGGACATTTGCTCAGTAAACAGCTTCAGGACATAGAACTCTCGCAAATGGACCGTTTGGGATTTCATCTGTTTGTCCAGCTCGTTTCTGGAAACGGCAAGGGAGGTCAGGCTCTCCCGAATGAACTCAAACTCATCTTTGCGGTTGTCATCGGCCTGCTGCGGCTGAACGTTCGTCGCGAACTCATGGAGTCTGCGGATTGGAGAATACATCCTCCGGCTGCCAAACCAGGAAGCAATCAGCACGGTCACAATAATCCCGAAACAGGCGGCGGCGGTAATCAGCGCAATGTTTCCTGTCTGGTCCGTTACTTTATCCAGGGATACGACGGATACATAGGTCCACCCGTTATATTCCGATTTGGCATACAGCACGCTCACCTTTTTACCTTCGCTCTCGGCATGGAATGCACCTTGGAGCTGATCGGACTGCTGAATCCTTGCCGAAATCTCTCCGTTGATCGAACGGTAAGCCTCACGATCCTGAACTGGCGACAGGAATGCATCTCCCTGCTCGTTTAGGATATACTGGGCGGCCCGCAAATTGACGGGCTCCAGCATGCTCCGGATATCTTTGGCGGTGATTTGCAGAATCAGAATACCCGTCGGCGACGCGTTCTTCGACAGCAGCGGTATTTTATGCACCAGCCGAAGGGTTGTTGCCGTTTGTTCGGCGCTGTTCCAATGATCCGTCTCCACCGGATTCGCGGTTTGCGAGATTTCTCCCGAGCCCGCTGCCCAGAATATGCTATCATTGGTATCCAGATACCGCTCGAACTCGGTTTTGTTCAATCCCTCCAGAGGTTTGAGGGAATTTAAATCCACGACCCATTCATGCTTCAGATTAACGACATACACCTGATTTAATATAGTCTGCGTCTGCAGGTTAAACATTTCCTTCATCAGTTCCCGGACCTTAATAAAGTCCTGTCCACTTAACTTGCTGTCCATCACAGACTTCAGCAGCGAAGAGTTCTCAAACTGCAGGGCGGTTCTTTGCATGGAATCGAGCACTTGCTCGACCCTCATCCGGGTCTGGTTCAACAGATGCATATTTCCCTCGTTTACCTTCTCCTCCACATCTTTGGCGGCTATAAAATAAGAGAAAAATCCGATAAGAATCGTCGGGAAGGATCCCAGCAGTAAACTATAAATGAGTATTTTGGATTTGAATGTTCCCAATATCGTCTGCTCCTTCTTGGTATTGGATGTAAAGAACAGGACCAACAGGACATTATAAATCGATATGTAGTCTTCTTATGATAACGCTTGCAAAAATAATGATTTAAAAATCATACCATACCCTAGCCATAATTTTTAGTCTCCCCATGCTTTTTTTGCCAGCATTTTGATCTATTTATGTCAAAAGCACTTCCCTCTGTTTATTCAATATAGAGAATCCAAAAGTTGCGAATATGGCCCTGGTCCATTCATATGCCAACAAGCTCTTGCGAATTGGCAAGAGCTTGTTGGCAATAGCCCATCATTCAGGCTGGAACATGATCTTATTCTGCTGAGTCGGTGACCGCACCTTTAGATGCTGAGGACACTAATCGTGCATATTTGTATAATACGCCTGTGGAAACCTTGAGTGGAGGCTGCTGCCATGTTTGTGCCCGTACAGCGAAATCTGCATCCGATACGTCGAAGTTCATTTCTTGCGTTTCACTGTCGATGGTGATCATATCTCCATTCTTCAGCAGGGCGATCGGCCCTCCTACCTGTGCTTCTGGCGATACGTGGCCAACTACGAACCCATGCGATCCTCCCGAGAACCTACCGTCCGTAATCAGCGCTACCTCCCCACCGAGACCTTTGCCTACAATGAGAGCCGTTACCGACAGCATCTCCGGCATACCCGGTCCGCCTTTTGGACCGCAATAACGAATAACTAACACATCACTCTTGCGGATTTCATCTTTCAGGATCGCTTCGGTTGCATCTTCCTCGCTGTCATACACCTTTGCCGGTCCGACAAAACGCAGCTTCTTCATACCCGACATTTTGGCAACCGCACCTTCAGGTGCGAGGTTACCTCTTAGCACAACCAATGGCCCATTTGGCTTCAACGGCTTATCGATAGGGTGAATGATTTCCTGGCTGTCCATTAACGGTGCAACCTCCGCCAGATTCTCTGCCAAGGTTTTGCCTGTAACCGTCAGGCAATCCCCATGCAGAAGCCCCTCCGCGAGCAACAATTTCATGACGCCCGGTATGCCGCCCACTTCGTTTAAGTCCTGCATGGCATGTCGTCCGCTTGGCTTGAGGTCTGCGAGGTGGGGAACGCGCAAACGGATTCGCTCGAAATCGTCTAATGTCAAATCTACGCCAACCGAATGAGCGATGGCGAGCAGATGCAGGAACGCGTTAGTTGAACCGCCTAAAGCCATGACAACCGTTATCGCATTCTCAAATGCCTTTTTGGTCATGATGTCCCTGGGATAGATTTCATGCTCCAGCAGGGATATGACCTGCCTTCCAGCGGCAGCACATTCCGCTGCCTTGTCAGGTGAAATAGCCGGTGTGGAGGATGACCCGGGCAGGCTCATCCCCATGGCTTCTGCCGCAGCGGCCATCGTGTTGGCTGTGTACATGCCCCCACAGGAGCCCGGTCCCGGGCAGACGCTGCACTCAACCTTATGGAGCTGCTCGTCCGACATTTTTCCATCATGATATTGCCCCACTGCTTCAAAAGCTGTAACGATATCCACGTTCTTGCCTTCGAGTTTCCCAGGTTGGATGGTACCGCCGTAAACGTAAACCGCAGGAATATTCATCCTTCCGATCGCCATCAGGCATGCGGGCGTATTCTTGTCACAACCGCCGATCGCCACGAGACCATCGAATCGTTCGGCCCCCGTCACGATMTCAATCGAATCCGCGATGGCTTCACGGCTGGGCAGGGAGAACAGCATTCCGCCATGTCCCATCGAAATGCCATCCGAAACCGTGATCGTGTTAAAAATAAGCGGAGCGCCGCCATGGTTGCGTACCCCTTGCTTGGCCTCTATGGCTAACTTGTCTATATGCATATTGCACGGAGTCACTTCACTCCAGGTGCTGGCTACGCCAATCATCGGTTTCTTGAAATCCTCATCTGTAAAACCAACAGCCCTAAGCATCGCTCTGTTCGGTACCCGATTGACCCCCTCACTGATTACTTTACTGCGAATACGCAAGTCTTTTTTGTTTGTCATCCTTCCCTCTCCTGTCTATTTAGAGTAACCCATGAAGTTCCTGCATGGGACGTATAAAATTTTGTTTCATCATGGCCTGTGCCCGCTCGCTGTCTTTCTGCTCGAAGGCGCTGATAATTAATGCATGCTCATCGACCGAGGCTTGTGTAGCAGCGATCGGTTGTTTTAGGAACACGTATTTAAACCGCCGGATATGCATCTGAAGAGAAGCGCTGTATGTAGCGACATATGGATTATCGGAGAGTTCCACAATCAAGTTATGAAACTGCTCATCCAACTCCATAGCTTGATAGACTTGCCCGCTTTTCATGACATTCTCAAAATCCAGATTAATCGCTTGCAATTGCTGGATCTGCGCCGGAACAATAATGGTAGCGGCCACTTCGGCAGCTAATGCTTGAAGAGCAGCCATGGTCGAATACATCTTAAAGATATCTTCCCTCTCAATGGCTGTAACTTTTGTTTCTTTTCCAGGATGCGTGGACACGAGTCCTTGTACTTCGAGCAGTTGAAAAGCTTCCCGGATAGGCGTTCGGCTTACGCCAAGGGACTCCGCCAATTCAGCGTCAAGCAATTTCTCTCCGGGCTGCAACGTGCCATCGATAATCCACCGTTGAATTTGGGAGAACGCTCTTTCCTTTGCAGTCATCCGTACGGGAGAGACAAAATTCTTAGGTACAGGCATAGTTTTAATCATCCTTACTAATCAAGTTTGTTATATGCAATATATCGCATACTTATATTAAATACAATACATTAGATGGCTTCCTTTGATAAAAATAACAATCAGAGGAAATACTTAACCAAACTATCTAACTGCTAAGAACCACCCTTTAACAAGAGAGGTGTAAACAACAATGCCATTTTCCACATGGACGGGTTCGAACGAATCCCATAACGAAGTCTCTTCCAATTCAAATGATGCGAGTTCAGAGGGCCGGAACATATCGGAGAGTCTAGAAGAGACCACATCCGAAATCAAAAATATTCTGGGCGATAACGACGATTTTATGATACATCCTTTCCATGTGTTCGGGCAGCATCCGGCCGTGTTGTTTTATTTCTCCGATATGACGGATCACGCCGTCATTAATAATACTTTATTGAGACCTCTTAAATATGGCCCTCTCCATCTCGATGTTTCAGACCTGCCTCGCCATGCGTTGATGGACACGTTGATGAAAGATACGCTCTATCACAGCGAAGGATACTCGGAACGAAAAATCCGCGTACTCACCGACAATCTTCTAAGGGGACAGTCAGTTGTAGCGATCGAAGGGCTGGACGAGGCTATTATCATTGATACACGAAAAATAACGCAGCGTTCGATAGAACAGCCCGCTACAGAACAGGTGATCCGCGGGGCCCGGGAAGGATTCATCGAGACGCTCGGCACCAACATTTCCCTGCTCCGTTACCGGCTGCAAACGCCGGATTTCCGCGTGAAATCCATGGAGATCGGAACGAAAACGAAATCCAAGGTAGCGGTCTGTTACATGGATGGCATCACCAATCCCGGCATCGTTAAAGAAGTGAATAAGCGCCTGGACGCCATTGAAATCGATGCCGTGCTGGATTCAGGGTATCTGGAACAGTTTATCGAAGACAATCATTGGTCTCCGTTTCCGCAAATCCAGTATACGGAGCGGCCCGACAAAGTCGTAGCAAATCTGCTGGAAGGCAGAGTGGCCATTCTGGTCGACGGTTCCCCGCTCGCCTTGATCGCTCCAACGGTATTCAGCCAGTTCTATCAAACGGTCGAAGATTATACCGAGCGATTTTTATTGATGAGTGCGATCCGGCTGTCCCGTCTGGTTGCTTTGATATTTTCCTTGGTTTTTCCCTCGTTGTATGTAGCGATTATCTCCTTTAATCCTGAGCTGATTCCCACGGAATTTGCGGTTGCCGTCGCGGGTGGACGTGCAGGCGTCCCGTTTCCTGCAATGGTCGAAGTGCTCGTTATAGAAATTTCGATGGAGGTTTTACGGGAAGCTACGATCCGGTTGCCGCAACAAGTGGGCGGCGCTTTATCCATTGTCGGCGTGCTCGTCATCGGACAGGCCGCGGTATCTGCCGGGTTCGCCAGTCCGATCACCATCGTCATCATCGCATTAACGACCATCGGGTCTTTCGCAACGCCGGCCTACAACGCGGCGCTTGCGCTCCGTCTTCTGCGTTTTCCGCTGATCATATTAGCCGGGATCTTCGGCTTGTACGGCGTCATGGTCGGCATCATTCTGATTGCCAATCATTTATTGTCGCTTAAATCGTTCGGGGTTCCGTATCTAAGCCCATTCGTGCCAGGAAACTTTCAAGGCATGCGGGATCTTCTGACTCGCGGACCGCTGTGGAAGATGAAGAACAGGCCTTCCTTCCTCCAACCGCTGAACACATCAAGGCTCGGTGATCAAATGAAGGAGCAGGTGGATCATTCCTCAACCAATATCATGAATCCCGTCCAACCTAACGACGAGAAAGGTCGATAACCATGAATGAACAGCGCCAAATCACGGTCCTGCAGGCCTCTGCCATTACGATCAGCACCATTGTGGGAGTAGGTGTGCTTGCACTCCCTTTGTCTGCGGTCAAAGCTGCGGATGCCGGGGCTCCGTTCGTTACTTTTTTGGGAATGCTGCTGGCGTTTGTCGGACTTTTCTTCATGACCCGGCTCGGCATGCGGTTTCCGAACGACTCATATGTGGAGTACAGCGAAGTCATCATCGGCAAGTGGTTCGGTCGAATCACAAGCGTGATCTCGATTGCGTTTTTTGCGGTTTTGAGCTCTCTGGTTGCAAGAGAATTCGGTGAGGTTGTCGTTACGGCCGTCCTGAAGAATACACCGCTGGAGGTAACCGTGCTGGTCATGCTGCTCCTGGCTGCATTTTCTTCACGCCGAAATATTATGACATTTGCATATATCCACTTATTCTACAGCCCCTTTATTCTGATACCTGCGCTCTTGATCGTCGCCCTTTCATTAAAAAATGCAGATTTGGTCAATGTTCTCCCTGTATGGGGAAATGAACCCGGAGGCATACCGGCAGGCATTATTACGCTCTCCACCGTGTTCCAAGGATACTTTATTATGATGATGGTCATTCCAGCCATGTGCAAACCCGAAAGAGCAATGCGGTCCAGCCTATGGGCCATGGTGGTAACCGGCTCTTTGTACATTTTGATCGTGGCTGCAACGGTGGGCGTGTTCGGAGCCGAGGAAACAAAAAAACTGTTGTGGCCGACACTGGAGCTTGCCAAAGCAACTTCATTGCCTGCCAATGTGCTAGAACGCTTGGATGCAGTCTTTCTAGCCGTATGGGTAACGGCTGTATTTACATCCTTGTTCTCTTGTTACTACTTTACGCTTTACTCGATAAGCAAGCTCTTCCGGTTAGCGGATCACGGGATGATATCCTTCTTCATCCTGCCCATTCTATTCGTCCTGGCCATGCTGCCCCAAAGCTTGATTCAATTGAATGAAGTGAACAGCATGATATCCAAATATGGACTGCTGATTACTATCGCGTATCCCGGAATCCTGCTGGTCATCGCCATCCTGCGCAAAAAAAGAGGTGCAGCCAAATGATCGGGGAAATTTACAGCGGTTATTTGGATGTTGCCATTCTGATCTGGCTCTTCTCCGGCTTGTTTAATCTGTTCATCGACACGAATAAGTACTTGCAATCTAATATGGCCAAGGAAAAAAAAGTATCCCGCGTGCTGGGCTGGATCAATATCGGAATCGTAACGGTTTGGTCTCTGGTTATCGTCCTTGTTAAAGTCTTCGTGTGAGTTTAAATGTCTGAGCTCAGGAGGATCTCAATGAGTAAGAGAGTAAATACCCGCCTTAACCTAAAATTCATGATCCTTCTTCTCCTCTGCTCACTTCTGACAGGCTGCTGGGATCGGATGGAGATTGAGGAACGCGCGGTCGTACTGGGCATATCGATCGACACGGCCGACAAGGATGCCGAGATTCGTGAAGATGAAATTTCTCATCTTCGAGGGAAATATCCCGCACCGAAACAGGAAATGATCCAATTATCCGTTCAAATCGCTCTTCCCGGCAGGATACCGCTCGGACCCGGCGAAGGCGGTGCTTCGGGAGAAGGCGCCCAAGAAACCGTGTGGGTGCTTGATGTTGTAGGGCATACCGTCGATGATGCGATGATGAATCTCCAGCAGCAAATATCAGGCAAATTGTTTTTTGGACATCTCCGCGTCATCGTCGTGTCTGAAGAGTTTGCCAGAAAGGGAATGGAGAACTTAAACGACTATCTTCACCGAAACGCGGAAGTTCGACGTATGGCCTGGTTGATGGTGTCCAAGGGGAAAGCAAAGGAACTGATGGAGGCTGCTCCGAAGCTGGAGCGCGTCCCGGCATTGTATTTGTCCTCGACGCTGGACGATGCCGTTAAGCATGGCAAGTTCCCGATCGACTATATCGGAACCTTTTGGAACAATTCTTCGAAGAAGGGGCAGGAAGGATTTCTGCCCTATATCCAAATCATGAAGGGGGAGAACGTCGAAATTAGCGGCATGGCTTTTTTCAAAGGGGCCAAATTGGTCGGCGTGACGAAACCGTTTGAAATTGCCGGATACTTGGTCATCAAGGGAATCAGTCCGGCAGGATACCGAGGAATCATTCATATCGGAGACGATTCTCAGGTTGTTACCATTCATGCAACGAACCGGGAATCTGAAATCAAGGTAGACATCAAGAACGGCCTTCCTCATTTTACGATCACGGCAGTGACGGAAGTGAATCTCGAAGAGAAAAACACGGAAACCCTCCCGCTCAATAACTCGCATATACTTGAAGAAATTGCGCGGGAGAACGAACGATCCGTTAAAGAACTCATGCTCGGACTCATCCAAAAAACGCAAAAAAAAGAATCCGATATTTTCGGATTCGGCGAATTGGTACGAGCCAGAAAACCATCTTATTGGAATAGCCATGTCAAAACCGCAGATCAATGGAGTGAAATTTATAAAAATACAACTTTTGATTTCCGTGTGACATCGAAAGTCCGAAGAGTCGGCATGAAGGCGGAATGATGGCAAGTTCCTAACGCTTGAATGATACTTCGGCTGCGATAGGCAGATGATCCGAAGCTTCCGTATGGATCACGCGCTGATTCGAATGCTGAACATCTGGTGAGGTCAGAATGTAATCGATCGTTGCCGACGGATTGATTACAGGAAACGTATAGGCATCTTCGATTCCCTGAAAGCTGTTTACGAATAAACCGCTGTCCAGCAAGAATTTAAACTCTGAACTGTTTGGTTCTGCGTTGAAGTCGCCCATCAGCAGCGCCGGTCCCTCAGAAGCTGATGCAAGCTCAATGATTTCCTCCGCCTGTGCCGTTCTGCTGGTGACGTCCAATCCAAGATGCGTGTTGTACACATCCACGTGGATCCCCTTCAGATTGACAACAGCGTGTAGAACACCGCGCTGCTCCTTCCCGAAGCTGCTCAGCAGCACATTCTCGGATCGAAGGATCGGATACTTGCTTACGATGGCTGTACCATACTGGCGGTTATTCGTCTGACCTTCCGCAGGTTCCAGATCTAGATTCGCACCATAAGCATAGTGATATCCGAGCAAACCTGCCAATTCCTTCGCTTGGTCTTGAAAGTCGCTTCGTTCCCCGTAAAACCGGTCCACTTCTTGAAGGCCGACAATCTCTGCGCCGGAATCACGGATAACATCGGCGATTCTTTGCAGGCTTAGCTGCTCATCCAATCCAACTCCGTGATGGATATTGTAAGACATCACCGTTGTGCTTACTTCTTTGCCTTGTCCTTTTCCAGCCGCCAGCACCCCCGTTGTAAACATCGGAACAAACAACAGGCAGGCGATAAACGAGACGAAGCCTTTTTTCATGGACAAATCTCCCTTCCATAGTCGAATGCCAACTATGCTAAATTTACTGTTGTTACAGTTATCAGAGGCTAACTCGGTGGAAGTTAATTAAATATGCTATCCGGAACGTAATACACTTTTTGCGTATCTCTTTTGTTTACCGGGTCCGTAACGATCGTAAAATAAACATTGCCGTTCTTTGTCTGTACGCCCTCGATTTCATGGTTCCCCACATTCGTTATTTTCACGAGGGTTTTGAATGTCCCTGCGTTGGTCATCATGGCAATCTGCGGGATATCGCCTTCGGCACCGCCTGACGTATATATTTTCGTCTGACCCAGCATATCGGCCCCCTGGAAGGATCCGTTCGGCCTTACGATTGCACTGCCCGACTGCGTAAAGCTGCCAACGGCGGCGTTAACCGCAGCTGCGCTGTCCATTCGCACCTGTTCATTACTGTCCAGAAGCTTATTGAGTGCGACCGTGTCATAAATCGACCATGTTACGGTTCCCTCTTTGGTTTGAACCCGGAACACCGTATGCGTACTGTTGCCGCCGCCATCCACACGGTAGGTCTCACCAAGCCTTGCCCCCGTTTTATTGGCGTAATTCATGTAGGTGAAGCGATGCAAATCCGTATAATCCACGGTCTTGCCAGCCGAATATTGCAGCCTAGCTACCTGCAGCGACCAGTAATAATCCGTTGAAGGATCTGCTTTGGAACTAAAGTAAAAGTAATTGATGCCATTGTACGTATACATATCCAGCGTTTGGCAGTGGCCGGTATTCGTAACGGTCATTTCATCTACATAAGTAGCGTCTTTCCCGTTAATGAGCAATCTTGAAAGATAGCAATTTCCCTTCGACCGCTGCGTGACATAGAGATATTTATCCGCGATATAAGCCTTCTGAACGGCCACATTATGATTAAGTCCCTTTAAGTTGTAGGCGAGCGTTGCTGAAGCGTTGATTGTTTTCTCAGGAGTCGCCGCGAATGCGGGCAATCCGGACAAACAAAACACGAGAGCTGCAAGTATTGCGGACGTTAGCATTTTTAAATGCCTATTCATATGCCTCAACCCTTGAACGTCAACCATCAATACACCTCCATTAATAGTAGGAAAGAAATTGGACTGCCCCCGAAAACGCACGAAAGACAAGGTTCATGCGGGCATTTTTGCCATGATATAGGATATCTTCCTCCTCTCTTTATACAGAAACATCGTTTCATTCCAATCAAGTTTCTGCTTCATTACAAAAAATGGGGGATCCACTATTGAGTTTACCATGTACCTCAGGAATTTCCCGTGTATAAAATACTTAAAGTTAGACGAATCGCATGGTCCTTTAGCCCTTTTTTTCACCAGCGCTCAGAAGAGGTCGGCAGTAACTTTTATCGAATGTTCATCCGATCTTAGGAAAACGAAAATCAAAAAACCGTGAATTAACACGGCTCTTTGGTCTCAAGCAGTTTTGGGATGAAGAACAATGGATATAACATGAGGTACAGATTAGGCGTCCACCACATGATGTCAAAATCGGACTTTATGATCCAAAAAGCGATCGCCTGCAGTCCGGAACAAAATGTCAGGATGAGCGAGATTAAGGCAACGCTTCTCCACTTTATATTCATCTGTTTATGTAGGTAAATGCTGTACATTCCGGTGATGGAAATGAATATATCGAGCGGGAAGAACGACCAATTCCAGGCTACTAACAGCTCATTGGTATAATCCTGATATAAATATTCCTTGGGAATTAACGCTAGTGCGGTGATGACCCAATACAAAATAAATCCGATATCCGTAAATAAAAATAAACCTTTTAATGATTTACTCATGTGTTGCCCTCTCTTCTCCATAATGAATAATGATCGTTCAAACTTCCTTCTGAATAATACCGGATAACAGGATCTCTCCCATATCCCGCAGACTCTCCTGAAGCGTAATGCTGCTTTTATTTTCAGACGAGTCCTCAATTAAGCGATAAAGGCCTCCAACATACAAATCAATAAAAATTTTAGTATTAAACGGACGTAACAATCCTTGATTGATTCCTTCTTCAAATAGTTCAGTGATGCTGTCCCACTGTTTATTCAGAAATTCATCCAGCGTCTTCCATTGATCAGGATAATAACGCTGAAGCTCGGTTATGAGGTTTAATCCGATAAACTGAAAATCAGTCGGAATGAGGATAAGACATCGCTTAAGTTTATCGAGCGTAGTCAGTTCAGGATTAGTCATGATGTCCTTTTCTTTTTCTTGAAGTTCGATAATGGCCTCACGAAGAATCGTTGCAATCAGCACATCCTTGGAAGGGAACCATCCGTACAGCGTCTTCGTGCTCATACCCAGTCGCTTGGCAAGGTCCCCCATCGTAAAGCGTAATCCTCTTCTCTTGACTTCATGGCTTGCCGCCGCAACAATTCGCTCTTTCAATAGGCACACCTCCCTATTCGGAAAATAATAAAACGATAATGTTTTCCGTGATTTCTAAAATCATATCCCAATTTCTTCTTCTAGTCAACGAAAGTGCTCATTCACGACAAAAAGAGACAGCGTTAATTGCTGCCTCCAAGTATCGATGCATCGTGCTAATGTTTAAGAACCCTTTTTTGTTTGAGCTTCGTTTTAGGACTTTAACCTTAACTGAACAATACCGGTTTCCCAATCCGAATGGGCCCCCACTACGATATTGACTCGACAAGGGACTGCTTCGAATTCCATGTTTCGATTCCATATAGCCAATTCCTCGAAGCCAAGCTCGAAGGTGACGATGCTTACATCGCCGGGCTCCAGCGCTATCTTCTTAAATCCCTTTAATTCCCGCAAACGACGGGTAATCCCTGATTGATCGCCTTGGATATAGAGCTGTACGGTTTCAAGTCCTTTCATGTCTCCGCTGTTTCTCACTTCCACGCTGACCTCGACACGGCCTCCGGATCGAAGCTCTTCCAGCGTCATCTCCTTCTGCGAAATCGTTGGAGTTCCGTATTCAAACATGCTGTAACCAAGACCGAATCCGAACGGATATAACGGCTTGGACGGCATATCGACATAGGGACGAGGCTGTCCAGCGTTCTTCTGATTATAATAAACCGGCAATTGACCCACGGAGCGTGGTATGGATACGGAAAGCTTGCCGCTGGGATTCACCTGTCCAAACAGGATCTCGCCAATGGTGCGGCCTCCTTCGCTTCCTGGATACCAGGCACACAGCAGTGCATCGCTGAGCTCAGCTACCTCGCCGATGGCCAGCGGACGTCCCTGAATGAGCACCGTAATAACTGGTTTGCCGAGCGCGTGAATTTCCCGGACCAATTGCTCCTGTATGCCGCCTAATCGGAGATCGGCTAGATCGACGCCTTCACCGCAATCCATTTCCGTCGGATCCCCTTCAGCTACAATGGCTGCACCATTACTATCAAACGTATCTCCGAATTGACGGGCACTGCTGCCGCCAAGTACGAGCACGACCGCATCCGCGGAACGGGCTGCTTCAACCGCCTCGGGTAGGCCATGCGTGGACATACCTCGCACGCTGCATCCGGGAGCAAAGACGATGTCCGTGCCTGCGGGTGCAGCCATCCGAATGCCTTGAAGCGCCGTGACTCCGCTGCCCTCGCGCTGAACGCTGGTGTAGTCTCCAAGCTGGTTGTAAAGCCTGTCCGCGTTAGGGCCGATGACCGCCAGTCGTTTGATCCGGCCGCTATTCAGCGGCAGTATGTTTGAGTCGTTCTTGAGCAGCACAACCGCTTCTCTTGCGACGGATGCATTCAAGTCTTTAGCGGCAGCATTATTGACGGTTGCAGCTGCCAAGCCTTCGTCTATGTATGGGTGCTCGAACAGTCCCAGTCTGAATTTAAGCCGAAGCACTCGAGCCACCGCGCGATCGATGTACTCCATATCGGCCTTCCCTTGTTTCACCGCTTGTTCAAGCGTGGTGAACGACTTGTCCCACAGGCTAAGATCAACCCCGGATGACAGGGCAAGTCCTGCCGCCGACTCATAATCTCCCGTTATGGCTACCAAACGGTCGATGGCCGTTCCATCCGCCATGACAATCCCATCGAACCCCCATTCATCTCTCAGAATGCCGGTTAACAGCTTATCATTGGCGTGACATGGGATGCCGTCAAGCTCATTATAGGCCGCCATGACCCCAGCCGCTCCTGCCTTGATTCCGGCTTGCGCAGCCGGCAGATGAATTTCGCGAAGCTCCCGCTCGCCAAGGGGAACCGGTCCTGCATTGCGACCGCCCTGCCCTGCTCCCTGAGCGCACAGATGCTTGAGCACGGCTGCCGCCTTGTCCGGGCGCTTCCACTCTTCTTGCTCTCTTCCCTGCATGCCGTGCACAACCGCTTCCGTCATCCGCGCAGCCAGGTACGGGTCTTCCCCGTAACACTCCTCGGAGCGTCCCCACCGCGGATCCTGCAGGATGTCCAGTACCGATACCAAGCCGATGTGAGCCCCGCGGCTGCGGATTTCGGAGGCCACATGGGAATAGGCGCGTTCAATTAATTCGGGATTCCACGTCGATCCGATAGCCGTATTAACGGGCAGAAGCGTTCCGTCAAGCGCCTGATGACCATGGGGACATTCCTCCGAGAGAAGAACAGGAATGCCAAGCCGGCTGTGTTCGATCACATAGCGCTGTATGGCATTCGCTACCTTGGCATTGTCTTGCGTAGGAATCCCGTTCTCATAGGTCACTCCGGACCAAGGGTCCGCCCGGAACAGTCCGTACAACGCCCCCATGCCTGCTCCCCACTCGACATGCTCTTTGAATAATTCGGTTAGTTCAAACTCCGTTTCAGTCCCTTCGCATTGCCGATATGCCATCCAGCCGTACAAGTGCTGGTTCAGCTGCCCGACCTTCTCGCGCAGCGTCATTCTCGACAGCAAATCCTCTACGCGCTCGTCAACGGGAAGTGCCGCATTCCGATACTTATCCATTTTCCCCTTCTCCTTCCAATCTGGTCAGTATGCTTATTCTTTGATATTCAAGACCCGATATTTCTTGGGTGTCATTCCCGTGTACAGTTTGAAGACGGATACAAAATACTTGTATTCTTTATACCCGACGCGATCTGCAATCTCAAACACCTTGTCCTGCGTTGTCAACAGCAGATTTCTCGCCTCGTTAATGCGCAGTTCGTTCATGTATTCGCTGAAGCTTTTTCCCGTGCTTTGTTTGAAAATATTGCTGAAATAGCTCGGCGTAATTTTCAAATACGCGGCCACTTCCGATGCTTTCAGGTCACTAAGATAATGTTCCGCCATATACTTCTTGGCCTTCTCAATGATCCAGAACGATCGGTCGATGCCAACCTTGTCGATGAGCTGCAGTAGGTCAAACACTTCCGTGGATATCGCCTGCCGGATCGCCTCGGGATGATTGTATACGTCCAGATCGAACGCCCTTTCCAGGCCATGCTCAAGCTGGGTCAGCCCGCTTTGTCGAAGGCGCTGCCGCAGCATAATCGATAATTCGTCACAGACCTTCACCATATCCGTCAATAGATAGCGCTGATCGCGGAAAAATTGGAACATGCCGCGCACCAGCTCTTCCAGCATATCAGCATCCTGCTTGAATAACGCCACGGACAGCTTCGAGACCATGTCCGCACTGTCAAAATCGCGCAGCACCCGGCCGTTATCCACTTTGTTCTTATATGCGCAATCCAGTAAAGGGCAGTTATCCAAAGCATGATAAGGCAGCAGGTTTCGAACTTCCGAACACATGGCGGCGGTTTGGCCCAAGGACGTGTAGGCATCCGATACCGCGCAATACATGCGATGCTCTTTCGGCCAAGAATCCAGCATATTTTGCAGGATTTCATCCCACTGCCCTTTCAATAGCGGTTGATCCGTCATCAGCAGGGTCATCAGCAAATTTTTATGCACGAATACGGATACGTGACGGACTCCGCATGATTCCAGATTATCACGTATCGTATGCAGCCACAATTGCTGAAGTATCGCAAAATCTTGTTCGGTCACGGAAGCCGCGAGGTTCGAGAACTTCTCCAGCTGCGTGGCTATGAGTTTATACTCGGCACTGGTTAGTAGATATGGAGGCACAGGCTTAGCTATTGAAGTTTCGTACGGCGCGGCCATTTCGGCAAGCCAAAGCTCGGCATCCTTCACTGAACCATCAAGACGGGTATCCTTCCGGCGAACGTCTTCCACGATTCCAGCCACGACCGCCACCAATTCTTCAATATCAACGGGTTTCAATAAGTAATCGGTTACATCAAGCTTGATGGCTTGGCGTGCATACTCGAATTCCTCATAACCGCTGATCATGATGACCCGAATCTGGGGGTGGCAGCGCTTCAGCTCCTTAGTAAGCTGAAGACCGTCCATTCCCTCCATCCGGATGTCGGTCAGAACCAAATCAATCTCTTGTTCTTGGACCACCTGCAGCGCTTCACTGCCGTCATAGGCTTCCGCAACGACTTCAACGCCATGATCCGCCCAATCAATCGTATAGCGCAGGCCTTGACAGATCACGGGTTCATCATCAACGATCAGCATTTTTACTGTCTTATCGTGTTGCATCATGCGATTCACCACCGTAGGTTTCAGAATGTGGGAGCTTGAGGCGAATCAAGGTACCTTGCGTTGAAGCCTCGATTACTTCCAGACCGTAGCGTTCTCCGAAAAATAGGTACAGACGTTCATGGATGTTGCAGAGTGCTCCTCGATTGTGACCGGTCTGTGCCCCTTTACGGAGAGTCTCCCGGACCTCCTCTAAGGTCACATCGTCCATTCCGCGCCCGTTATCCTGTACGTCGATCCACATTTCATCCTCACGCTTGTATGCTTTGACCGATATTTTCGCTACCGGCTCCCCCCGATCGATGCCATGCTTAAGGAAATTCTCAACCAATGGCTGAATGGTAGCCTTCAGAGTTAGCGTATTTGCCAGATCATATTCCATGTAAAGCGCGTATTTCAGTTTTGTACCCAGCCGCCTCTGCTGCAAATACAGATAGGAGCGGACAAATTCCATTTCCTTTGCCAGGCTGGTCTCGTACTGGCCATTGTTCAGGCTGGAACGCAAGAATCGAGACAGGATTTCGATGAGCTGACTGGATTCGCTCGCCTTCTCAAGCCTGGCGGTCCAGCGGATCATATCGAGCGTGTTATAGAGAAAATGCGGATCCATCTGCTCCTGAAGCAGACGCAGCTCCGATTCGCGCTCCCGCAGTTCCAGCTTGTATTTATGCTCGATCAATTCTTGAATCGTGGATACCATATCATTAAACCTGCGGTTCAATTCGGAAATCTCGTCCTTGGAACGAATAGGGACCCTGGCGGAGAAATCGCCGAGTTTTACCCGGTTGGTCTCAATCTTCAAGCGCAGGATCGGTCTGATAATCGTATAGTGGAAGCCGATCAAGGCCGATAAACCCAACAGGAGAATCCCGCCGAGAATGACCTTCATCAATATGGTTACGCCGCGTAGATCCTGATCCAGCGCAGCCTTGGGCACCATGGAAACGATATTCCAGTCGGTGTTTTCCATCCGTTGATGAAAGGTCAAATATTCATTACCGTCATGGCGGTAAGTAGACGTGCCCATCGTCCCTGCGGTTACGATATCCTTAAACGCTGCCTCATCGCCGATATTCAAGGGAAACCTGTCTTTGGAGGGCAGAACAGGCCGTCCATCGGAATCCACGATGAATACCATCCCTTCGTCCCGCGTTAACCCCCGCTGAAGCTGTTTGAATATACTGGCTTCATCCATACGGATCACGAGCCGGGCAAGCGGCAGCGTGATCTCGTCGTAGGAGTTCAGTACACGGAACAAGGACACGAGGCTTACTTCTCCATACCAACCGCTGGTTGAAGGATAGGCACTGCTCCACACGATCCCGCCTTTGTGCTCGTCCGCGAGCTGGTTCCATGATTCTTCGTTGCCGTGAATCGGCTCGCCCATCTCGATGGAATTGCCGTTAAAGCCGGTGATGGATATCGATTTGATATAATTTCTGGACATTAACTGAAACGTCAGGAAACCTTCGAGATTTTGCTTCAACCGCTCCGCTCTCTCACTCTCCGGCGGTGGATCCAGCCGCAAATATTGACGCATGTCATTGCTCAGTATCAAATAATCGGCAATATCCTCAATCATGGTCGTCTGCTCTTCCAGTTGATTCGTTACAATCTCCAGACTGCGCTGGCTTGATTGGATAAATTGGCCCCGCAGCACTTCGTTCAGTTTGTCTTGAGCAAGGACGCCGACCCCAAGCGTAGGCAAAATGACAAAAAAGAGGAAAATGACCAGTGCTTTCTGTTTCAGACCATAATTCCCGATCCAGCCAAAACTGCTGCGCATGTCCATTCCCTCTTTCGATGTCCTCATGATGTAGAATTGAAACCTGTTTAACCTTTAACTGCTCCTGCCGTCATGCCGTTAACCAGTTGTTTTTGCAGCAGCAGGTAGAAAATGATGATCGGTATAAGCGCGATCGTTAATGCCGCCATTTGCAGCGTCAGGCTGGCCGTCTCGATGCCGACAAAGTTGGCGAGTCCGAGCGGCAATGTTTTCAGCGACGATGAACTGATCAAGACGAGCGCAAACAAATACTCGTTCCAATTATAGATAAAGTTTAGAATCACGACAGTTGAAATGGCCGGACGCGTGATCGGTAAAATGATCGACCAGAAAATTTTGAAGACGCCCGCGCCGTCCATGACGCCTGATTCTTCGAGATCCTTCGGAAATCCTCTCATGAAGCCTTCCAGAATAAAGATTGTCAACGACAAATGGAAGGCCGTGTAAGGTAGAATCAACGATAAATGCGTATCCAGCAAATGCAGGTTCCGCATGATCAGAAAGATCGGAATCAAGGTCGCGTGGATCGGAACGACCATGCCCAGCAAAAATATCGCGTAAGTCGCTCCGCGCAGTTTAAAATTGAACCTTGCCAAGAAGTACGCCGCAAGCGATCCGAGAAGGACCGTCACGACCAACGATACCACGGTTACGATGATACTGTTGAGAAAGTAGGTATCCATATTCGCAACTTCCCACGCTTTTGCGTAATTGGAGAATTGCAGTTCGGTTGGTATGGAGAACGGGTTCGCCGCATATTCCTGTTCGGTTTTGAAAGAATCTACGATCATCCAAAAGAAAGGGATTATATTAATAATAGCGAATATCCCCAAAAATGTGTATGCCGATAAATGGAACCATTTCGTTTGTCTGTACATCTCCTCCCTCTCCCTTCTATTCTTTTTCTCTAGCAATTCGATTCACGATTGTAATAACGATAAGGCTAAACAGAAGAATCAATACGGATACCGCGCTGCCGTAGCCGAATCTCATATTCATAAATGAGTTGTTATACATATAGACGGTCATAACCTCTGTTGCATGGGCCGGTCCTCCGCCGGTCATGATCTGGATCAGATCAAACACACGGAACGAATTGCTGATGCTGTAGACAACGGAAACGAGCAATGTCCCGCGGATCATCGGAATGGTAATGCGCATAATCCGGTTTAATCCGGTCGCCCCGTCAAGGGCTGCCGCCTCATTGACTTCATCGGGGATGTTCTGCAAAGCTGCCAATAAAATAATCATGTACAGTCCGCAGTTTTGCCATATATAAGCGATGCTGATCGAGATCATGGACCAAAACGGATCGCCCAGCCAATTCTGCTGCCAGCTCTCGAGTCCCAAAACACCAAGCAGATTGTTCAGCATCCCGTATTCCGTGTTGTACACCATGCCCCAGATCAGGGACACCATGACCGATGAGATGACCACGGGCAGGAATCCGATCGTCCGGAAGAAACTGGAGCCCTTCAGCCCTCGATTCAGCAGCAAGGCCAGCAGGAGGCCAAGCGGGATCTGTCCCGCGATCCCTGTAAACATAATGATGACGTTGTTTTTAACGGAGAGCCAAAAAATATCGTCCTTAAAAATATCAACAAAATTGTCCAGCCCGATAAAACGCATAGGCGTGATCCCATCCCAGTTCATCAAGGAATAATAAACCGATAAGCCGATAGGAAAAATGGCAATACATATATATATAATGAGTGCTGGCGCCAAGCCCAAGAAAATAGCCCATTTCGTATGCTTAAGCGTATGCATTGGCGTAACTCCTTTCTTTCTGCCTTTAATAAGAAAAACCCGCTGCCGGGTTTTTCTTTGTACCATCATGATCTTGACTTAGGAAGTTCGCCCTTACTTCATGTTGTCGAACGCTTCCTGAACCTCTTGAGCGAGCTCTTCCGGCGTACCTCTGCCAATCGTCAGAGCCTGCAATCCGTTCTGCATGACATCGGTAACTTGGGTCGGAATCACGCTGTCGAATACCGGCGCCGTTCCCTTGTTGGTCAACTCCAGCATTTCCTTGAGATATGGACTCGCATCTTCAGGAATTTCAACGTTGGCCGGTACGACAACGCCTTTACTGATCAGATCTTTGTACAGGTCCTCATTAACAAAAAATTTAATGAATTCCTCGGCAGCCGCTTTCTTTTCATCGCTCAATCCTTTTTTAATGGAAATGCCGTACTGAACGACGCCCGCGCTTTTCACCGGATCGCCGGAGCCGTCAGGGACGCTCGGGAAGAGCGCAATGCCGAATTTGTCCCCTTCGTCGTTGTTGATGCGGATTCTTCCGTCAACGGTGGAAGAAGAGATATGCATGGCTGCTTTGCCTTGTATGAAGTAGTCCTGGCCTTGCACGGAATCCATGTTGTTTGCATCGGTATTAAATGCTCCCAGCTTGGCGAGTTCGTCAATGACGGCAATCGCTTTCACATATTCGGGATCGGTAAATTTGGCTTCCTTGTTCAGAATTTTCTGTAAGAAGTCACTGCCTACATAACGGTCACCGATAATCGACATGAAGGACGATTGAAGCGGCCATTTCTCTTTGTTGCCCAGAGAGATCGGCGTAATGCCGGCTTCCTTCAGCTTTTTCACCGCATCAATGAACTCGTCGTAGGTAGCCGGAAATTGGTCATAACCGACTCCAGCGAACATTTCCTTGTTGTAGTAAATAATATCCACGAAGGTTTGTTTGGTCGGCACGGCAAATTGACTGTCGTTCTGGTTGAACCCGGCCAATGCGTCCTCCGGCAAAATATCCTTCCAGTTGTCCATCAGGCCATCCAGCGGCATCAGCAGATCCCCGGCTACCAAAGGAGCCAGATCGGCGCCGGGCCATACGACATTAATATCCGACAGGTTGTTGGCGGCAGCCAGCGTGCGCAGCTTCGTTTTGTACTCGGTTGCCGCTACCCCGTCCTGCTTGATGATAATGTCGGGATGCTGTTTTTCAAACTCCGCGATCCGTTCCTTGTACACCTCGTTATCCACGTTCGGCGAGGTCCATGGATGCATGATGTTCAAGGTAACCTTTTCCGGCTCGGCAGCGTCTTTCTCTCCAGATCCGCAGGCTACGGTTGACATAAGCAGCAGCGCGGCTGTTCCGGTGAGCAGCAGCGTTCTAAGCTTCTTAGATGTTTTCATTTGATATACCCCTCTCTTTATATATTACATATCATGTTCTTATATTTAACAATATAAGATATATTAATTATACAATCGGGTTCTCGATCCCAATATCCATTAAAAAAACGATTTCATCTAATTTTTTTAAGTCATTTTAAATAGCGATAACTTATAAAAGCATATTTTCATTTCTAACGTTAATTTTAGTAACATAAACTTCACAAATTTTCAAATGAATGGTATCGCTTACAAATTGGTTCTAGAGGAAGCGCGACAGAGAAACCAACCACTCTGCCACGCCCTCACTCCTCTCGTTATTGCGGTTCGTTCAAAATATAATCAACCAAGTCATCCAGAGGAACCGTAGCGAGCGCAATCGCCGTATCCGTCACGCCATAATAGATATAGAGGAGCCCGTCCTTGACCACATTGCCTGTCGGGAATACGACATTCGGAATCTGATAGCCGAACTTCTCATAATACGTCTCCGGCTCCATAATGAAGCGGCGGGTTCTCGCGATGATTTTTTCCGGATTTTCCAAATCCAGCAGCAAGGCCCCTACACGATACACCGTATCTTGGTCCACGCCGTGATAGAGCACCAGCCATCCTTTATCTGTCCGCACCGGAGGCGTAGAGCCGCCGATTTTTTTAAACTCCCAATCGTTGTTCTCGGCCTTTGCCAGCAGCTTGGGCTCGTCCCAATGCACCAAGTCTTCGGAGTAGCTGATCCACATGGCTGCTTTTTCGGTTCCGTATTCCTCCCCTACGTATTCTTCCGGTCTGCGAAGCAGCACATACTTGCCGTTGATTTTCTCCGGAAACAGAATGTTGTCGCGATCATTGATATCCAGCGGCGTTGTATCGCACAGGTACTCCCAGTGAATGAGATCCTTGGAAGTCAATATCCCGGAACGCGTCAGCCAGTGGCCTTCCTCTTCGCCCCAACCGTCCGGATACTCGGGAATCGAGCGTTCGGGGATGCCGGCTCCCGTCGGGTAATAATTCATGGCACATGGCCGTAAGGCATAGTTCAAATAAAAGGTATCGTCGATCTTGACGATCCGCGGGTCCTGGATGCTGCCGTAGGGGAATCCCAGCTGGTCCGGCGTTACGACAGGCTCGTCCAGCACATGAGTGAAATGCACCCCGTCCGCACTCTCCAGAAGACCCAGGTAGTTTTTGCAGGGAGTCAGCGAGCCTGCCGTCCGTTCTATCATATAGAATTTTCCGTTATCGATAATGACGGCCGGATTGAATACCGTCACCTTTCTCCACTCGTAAAGTCCAGGCACTACGATCGGATTCTCCGGATGCCGGGTAATTTTCATGGGTAAGCCTCCTATGATCGTTATGTAAGTGTTATCATTTCTTGATTTCATTATAAGAGGCTTGGCCCATTCATAATATCCTGCAAACTTTCAATAATATCCGAAATATTGATATCTGTGATACTCGGCTGTTAAATAACGTAAAAAAGCGGTTCAATGGATGAACCGCTTAGATCTTTGGCCATATGGCCGATAACGTATAGGGGATGTTCCTTATTAATGCGTTATCCAGAAAAAGCGCGATGTTTCTTTTAATTGCCGCTTTCTACCTGTCTACTATTAGCTATGCACCAGTACTTTTAAGCTTAGACCTAGCGCTTGCGCAGTGGATTCTTGAATTTCCTCAAATAAGGCCGGGTTTTTCGTAAGAGACATGCCGTATGAAGGAATCATTTCCTTAATTTTCGGCTCCCATTCTTCCATATGCTGCGGGAAGCACTTCTCTAATACCTCGAGCATAACGTGAACAGCTGTCGAAGCGCCTGGGGAAGCACCGAGCAAGGCAGCGACCGAGCCATCCGCGGCACTAACCACTTCAGTACCAAATTGAAGCGTTCCTTTACCCTTCGGTGTATCCTTAATCACCTGCACACGTTGGCCCGCCACGACGATTTCCCAATCCTCGCTTTTGGCGTTCGGAATAAACTCGCGTAATTCTTCCATGCGCTTTTCATTCGATAGCACCACTTGCTGGATTAGGTATCGGGTCAATGCCATTTCTTTTACGCCAGCCGCCAGCATGGTGAACAGATTGTTCGGTTTGACGGATGTGATCAAATCAAGATTCGACCCGGTTTTTAAGAACTTCGGCGAGAAGCCGGCAAACGGACCGAAGAGCAATGCCTTTTGGTTGTCAATATATCTTGTGTCCAAGTGGGGAACCGACATCGGCGGAGCGCCAACCTTGGCTTTTCCGTATACTTTGGCATGATGCTGCGCTACCACTTCCGGGTTCTTGCATACCATGAATAATCCGCTTACCGGGAATCCTCCAATATGTTTGGACTCGGGGATACCGGTTTTTTGCAATAAATGCAGACTTCCGCCTCCGCCGCCGATAAAGATGAACTTCGCCGTATGATATTCGGTTTTACCGTGTTCGATATTATGGACTTTCACTTTCCACGAACCATCTTGTGTACGTTTAATATCCTTGACGCTATGCTTGTAGTTTATTTCGACGGCTTTGCTCTTCAAGTGGTCAAACAGCATGCGCGTTAAAGCGCCAAAGTTAATGTCCGTCCCGGAGTCGATTTTGGTTGCCGCTAACGGCTCATTCGATGTACGCCCTTCCATAATAAGCGGAATCCATTCCTTCAGCTGATCCGGATCCTCGGAATATTCCATTCCTTGAAAGAGCGGGTTGTTTGACAGCGCTTCAAAACGTTTTTTCAAAAAAGCCACGTCTTTTTCGCCTTGCACTAAACTCATATGCGGAATAGGCATGATAAAGTCCTGCGGATTGCGAATCAGATTGCTGCTTACCAGATAAGACCAGAACTGTCTTGAAACCTGAAACTGTTCGTTAATATTGATCGCTTTGCTGATGTCTATAGATCCGTCAGGTTTTTCGGACGTATAGTTAAGCTCGCACAATGCGGAATGGCCGGTCCCCGCATTATTCCATTCATTGGAGCTTTCTTCCCCCGCGCTTGCGAGTTTCTCAAACACTTTGATCTCCCACTCAGGTACTAATTCTTTCAGTAAGGCTCCCAATGTTGCGCTCATGACGCCGGCACCGATTAAGATTACGTCTGTTTTTTTCTCCATGTTGCTCATTATAAACCTTCCTTATCCCATATATTTGAAAAAAGAATAGACATCCCCGCTAAAAATGTCATTAAAAAGCAAGGCGTCCTCTGAAAACACACCTTTTCTGTGTCAATTATCACCATATTATAGTCTATTATAAATATTGATAGATTAAAATACCTACTATTATCTAATCATTATAAACGATTTAAAGTTGTTAACAAAGTGAGAAGATCCTCCACAATTCCCAAACTCCAAGAAACCAAGTATAAACTTAGGATCATGCTAGAGATAAGTCCTTTTTTACCGCTAAAAAAAGCCGCAAGAATCGCGACTTCTCAAGCTTATCTATTCCTTATCCTCCGAGACTTTATCGACTGCATCCGGCCGGCATTTCCGAGAACCTTTCGCAAATGAATAAGTATGAATATCAAATGGACACCTTGTAACTATGCAGCTACTTCCCGTTGCCAAGCAGCAGCTTCGTCTGGATCTCCAATTGCTTCTCCAGCGAGATGAGATCGCCTGCCGAGAACTGATTGATATCCAATGTGTAGATGCGATTGTTTTTGTAAGCCGGCAGGGACTTCCAGATGGCACTCTCCATAATCTCCTTGGCACGATCCCCGCCTCCGTCCGCATCGTAGACCGTCACGAACATATAATCCGCGGCCATCTCCGGCAGCGATTCCAGGGAAATGTCCAGACCGGCTCCTCCGTTTACGATCTGCTCTTTCACGGCTTCTGGCGGCTGATAGCCGAGACCCGAATACAGATTGCGGGTACCGCGCCCAAAGCTCTCACCTACGACCCAGAAGTTTTTCGCCCAAATCTCATAGACGCCAACCGTTTCTCCTTCCTTCACGACTCCGTCCAGCTTCGCCTTGGCCTCTGCAAGCTTCTCCTCATAGTGCCGAATCGCTTCCTCCGCTTCCTCCGATTTCCCGAGGAATTCTCCGAATTCACGCAGCTCGGCATACAGATCTTTTGCTCCCCAGGGAATAACAATCGTCGGTGCGATTTTGGCGAATTGCTCATAGTTCTTATCGGAAGGTCTAATAATGAGATCGGGATCAAGGGATACGATTTTCTCAAGCGCCGCCTGATCGTCACCGATATCCTCGATGCCATCGGTCAGATCCTGCAAAAAATATTGATTCAGGCTGGCCGTACCGGCGCCGACTGGCTTAACGCCCAAGGTTAGCAGATGGCCAAGATATTGCGTCGCGACAATTCGCTTCGGCTCCTTCGGAATCTCGATTGCGCCCATGACCGTTTCATATTTACGTGTTGCCTCTGTTTGCGGGTCGCCATTGGCCTTAACAATATCACTTTGCTGCTGTGTGTCTCCACAGGCGCCCAGCACAATGACCATACTTCCGATCAGAGACAGCATCAATCCTTTAAGCAACCACATCTTTGAACCCTCCATCAAATTGATAATGATTATCATTATTAACATGTTAACGGCAAGGGTTGCACGAGTCTATTGCGTTCCGTAAGCGGTTCTATGGACATTTGTTAGAAGCTCGGTGAGTATGGACAATTGCTGCTCTAAAGCAAGCGGATCATTATATTTAAATAACTCCAGATCGAGGAAGAACACATTCCCGTTTTGAACGGCAGGCAAGCTTCTCCATTCTTTGCTGTTCATGACACGTTCTGCATAGCCTGCACCTCCACCACCTTCCCAGATGGTTACAAACATATAATCTGCGGCATACGATGCCAGCATGTCCGGCGTTAACTCCAAGCCGACTCCCTCACCTAATACGTGTTCTGCAAGCGGCCCTGGTGGCCGAAACGGGAACGTCTGGTATAAATTGCGCAGGCCTCTGCCATACGCCATATTAACCGCCCACAGCCGATCCGCCCAAAACTCATACACCGCAGCCGTAGCATGTGAATCGATTAGTTTAGCTACTTGAGCAGCAGCTTGCTCCTCCTTCGCTCGAAACCCATCCATCCAGTTCATCGCTTCGCGTTCACGATTGAGTGCTCTGCCTAATCGTAACAGTTCGTCGAGCGGGTCTTCCTGTCCCCAAGGAAGTGAAATGGTTGGAGCAAGCTGGGATAAGGGCTCGCTGTTCGGTCCGCACGTGATGATCAGATCGGGCTGCAACGATGATATCGTCTGGAACGATCGAGCATCTCCTACGTCCGCTGCATTCCCCAGCTTTCCGACATAAGGGCGGGCACGCAGCAGATTGGTCGAAGTTCCTGCGGGCGTAAGTCCAAGCGCCAGCAGATGACCCACATATTGCAGGGCCACAATACGCTTCGGACGCTGGATATAATCGCGAGGAGAGTAACCGAAATACTGCTTGAATTTCCGGCTTAAATATAAACCGTCCTGGTAGCCGATTTCCCGCGCGATTCGATCGAGATTACGATCGTCGCCGCTAAGCAATTCCTCCCTGGCTTTCTCCAGGCGAAGCCGCGTCAGATACTCCGTGAAGCCGGATCCCGTTGCTCTTTTGAACGATACAGAGAAGTGTTCCGGCGTTAATCCTACCCTCTTCGCCATGTCGTTTCGCGTTATCGCCTCGGCGAAATGCTTCTCCATATAATCCACCGCAAGTCTCATGCGCTCCAGCCAATCCTCTTCCCGCTCCTCATCATCGGTTGACTGCAGCAGCGTACCCAACAGTTGTTTAAATACCGCATCTATGCGAAGGTTTGTTGCAAGTCTCCCGCTGCTGACTCCGTGAAATTGCTTGAATTGGTATAGTTCTTGAACCAGAACTAGAGCCTCGTGTGTAGCGGCGACGGGAAGCTTGCCGGTGCCCATCAGTGCAGAGATTCGCTTGCCGTATACGATTCGGCTTGGTGTCCGCTCCTTGAACTCCCATACATCGTATTGCAATTCATAAAGCTCGAGCGGAACCGACGAGTTTGGAGTCCGGCGTATGTCGGCAATCGTCCCCGGCGGACAATAACAGATCGCCTTCGCTTTCAATCGATGCCTAACTCCATTCATATACAAATCACCTGAACCTTTACTTACCAATAACATGGTATGTGTTTCCATGAATCCGCCGGCAGCCTCTTCGGTATGACCAAGCTTAATATAGCGAACTCCAAACAGCGAATATTGCGTCTCTTCCATGCTGACGGTCACCCCTTCAGACTGTAACATTGTTTTATCCTATTATAGTCTGGATGATAATCATTCTCAATTATTATCCAGTCGCTGAGGTTATGTATTGCCTTTCCTTTTAGAAGAAATAAAAAAAAAACGCCCTGTCCATACGGACAAAGCGCTTTGGTTATTAGTGAGGGGCCATATTGCCAGGCATTGGGGCTGTGCCGTAGCTATTCTGCATGTACTGCATATCTTGCTGAGGCAGCTGCGGTACTTGGTAGTATCCATGCTTATTCTGATATAGCGAAATTTCATAAGCCATTTCGATGCAGTTAGGAAGGGAATCGGCAAGCACGCGGCGTACGACCGGATTCGTGGATTCCATGGCTGCATTGGTTTTCATTGTAGCACCCGATTTCACTGCATTCAACATGCTGAGCGCGATGGTTTCATCGTTGATCTCGGCTGTGGACTGCATCGGTTTTTTCGGCTGGCCTGGTTTCATGCCGTAAATAAAGTCATTGCCCTGCTTCATTTTATAGCTTTGCGTCGGCTTTGAAGGATCTTGTCCTGATTTAAAACACTCCAAGGTGATGTTATACTCATCAGCCATAAATTGCTTCTGGCGCTGCAGGATATCCCGAAGCTCCGGATCCTGCACATGTCCGCTCAGCATGGTATACGTGTTCATGGCATTGATAGCCCCTGCCAATACTTCGTGGACATCAAACATCTCATGACCGCCGTGGTTCAATTGTGGAGGAATCATACCGGTCTCCATGTTTTGATGATTTTGTGGTTGTTCGAATTGCATTCTCGTACCTCCTAATATGGTTTGCTTACATGTCAATCAAGTAATTTCAACAAGGTGGTAGCTGGATAACGGCTTCTTTTCTGCAGTTCAGGTTTATTGTTAATTAAACAAGCCGAAAGTATTCAGGGTATTTTTAGCGAACACAAGTTTTGTTGGTGCTGAAACTTTCATTGATGTTGTTTTTCCATCTTTTGTCTGATCCATATCGTAAGGAGAAGCATCAAAGGCAGCGCCACCTGGAAGATGGGTGTTACATATGTCACGACAAACTTAATCCCAAGCCATATATGATGGGGGTAATTGGGGGACAAGAATGCCAGCATATATAAACATACCCCTAAGAAAATAGTACTTATCTTGTAGGGGATTCCTGTGAGTTTAGTGAGGCCGATTACGGCACCCATAGAAAAAGCAGTCATTTTCGCGCCCAGTCCCAGAAATAGTATAAGAACGAATAAAACGTCGATGCGCTCAAAGACATCTGCAATTTCGATCAGCTGAACCACCTGCAGCAAAGGAAGCGTACTACTGGCAGCAAGTGTCGGCCCTAAGACCAAAATATTGACTTGGTTGATCAATATTAAACAAATCGCCGTAATGATATAAGTGATTATCACGCCTCTCCGCAACCTCCCCTTCTTATGCACCAAAGGAAAAAACACCAGGAACAAGAGCGTTTGTCCAAACGGAAATGACACCAGCTCCGGTATGGCTGCAGAGAATACTGGTTTAAAACCATTCTCTAAAACCGGCAGCATCATCTCCGTTTTAATAAGTCCTGTCGTTAGCAGCAGTGAATATATGGTGAGATAACTCAATATTACGATGGGCAGCAGGCCAGCGCTGACCAAAAAGACAACACGAGGCCCATACATCACCGTACTTGTAATGACGAGAATGGAGATCAGCATGATAAATGCCAGCGGTGTCCGGTTTAACAAAGTCAACACCGTAAGTTCACCTAAATCCCTTAGATTACGAGAGGCTTCATAAGTGAAATAAGCGGCAAAGGCAAAACTTACTACATAACCGATGATTTTACCGAAATATCGTTTGCATAAATCATACAAATCAAGATCAGGATCTGTGCGGTGTATCATCAGATATATACAGAGTAGGAGCAGTCCAGCGCAGGCGGCTAGGGCCATGGCTAGCCAAGCATCCCGCTTGGCTTCAGCTCCCAAGAAAAACAAGGTTGTGCTTCCAACCTCAAAAAGAGCTAGATAACATACTAACTCGGTAACTCGAATGGATTGGTTCATATCCAGCTTTCCCTTTCTGTGCCCTTACCAATGAAAAGAGCAAAGGCCTACTAAGAGCTCCCGTCTCTCTGAAAGACGTTTGTGACATTCCGGTTTGACTGATCGTAGCATCCACCTCTAGTACAAGTTGGAGAGATTGCATCTCCTCTTCTTCCCAACGGTCCTTTAACTTCTGCCAATCCTTCGGATATTTACGATGGATCTTGTCGGCAAAATGTGGCAAATCGACTTTAAGTCTTTTGGCGGCTTCCCATCCCTGTTCGATATAGTCCTTGATTACCTTCTCAATTTCCCTCTGCGCCGCATGAAGTGTAGGCAAGCTGGTTAAGTTACCGTGACAATGAGACTCCGATATTGTACCTTTGACTTTAACAGAAACGCTCATTTGATAACCGTTTGCCGTTTTATGAGGTGTGACTTTGGTTTTTGCAGAGGCCGATTGGAATGAGAATTGTTCTCTTTCTGTATTCGATTCTGGACAAGGAATGGATAACGTACTGATGCTCACTTTATCAGTTAACCAGGATATTCCGAAGCTTTCACTCCGCGTTAACGTTCCGATTCTCCGGTCTTTATCAAATACGGATAATCCCGTAATTTTCAGCTTTCCGCGGGTTGAAGTTTTATGTAATTGATCCACGGAATCCACTTTAGCCTCCGGCCCACCCACTAATTCAATCTGGGGAACACCGGCTGCTTGTGACTCCGAATCCAAACTAATAGCCAGCTCATACATTTTCGTTGAGGGGTAATTGCCATTAAATTGATCCGTTTTGTCCAAGATATTAGCGATAGCTGCACCCGGTAATCGTTCAGTCGGTACAAGTTGCTTTAGCAGCTCACTTGCCTGCCCGTTCGTAACGAGGACATTGACGGTCTCACGCATATAGGTGTTTCTCCAATAGAAATCCATGATTTCGCTAATCCCCTTTTCCGTTGCCTGCTGACCAAGCACAAGAATATCCGTATGCGGAAAATATAGACGTCTGGCTGATTCCGTATAACTAACATCAATCGCTTCCCGAAGCGTTGGGCCCGTTGAGGAGAACACATGGATTGGAGCCTCTGAGCCTCCAGCCTTGCCAGCACCGCCAGCACCGGATGAAATCGCCGATGGGTTAATTAATTGATATGAAACGATCCACCGATCCCCTGACCGGTCTATACCGATCGCTGAGATGAGGCCGATCTCGTTTAACTCGGTTTGATTCCAGCAGCCTGTCATTGAAAACATCATGACCAGCAAAAGTGTTATGTGAGCGAAATTGCGCATATTTCACCTCTAGTTAATTAAAGTCACCTCGTCTGATCCTTTCTCGTATCCTTAGAGCGTAGATTCTCGTTCTGCCTGACTAGATTACGTTGACTGATCTCCTTAGGTCTGGTCTTGAGCAATGGCCATGGTAGACGGACGAACAGATCCTTCAATTCAGAGAAGCGAAGCGGTGTCATAGGCGACAGATATGGAACCCCAAACGAAGTCAGGGATACCAAATGAACATAAAGAGGCACGATGCCTGCCAGAATACCGAACAAACCAAGCGTACCTGCGAGCAGCATCAGGACAAAACGAATTAAACGAATGGCTGCTGCCATGCTAAAAGCCGGGATCGCAAAATTCGCAATAGCCGTAAAGGAAACTACGATCACCATCGCACCGGACACAAGGCCCGCCTGAACGGCAGCCTGTCCCAATACGAGCGCCCCCACAATCGAAATGGCGGGACCAATGACCCTTGGCATCCGAACCCCAGCTTCACGAATGATCTCGAACGTTAATTCCATCATAAAGGCTTCAACCAGCGCAGGCAGCGGAGTGCCTTCCCTTTGCGCTGCCAAACTAATGAGAAGTGGAGTCGGAATCATCTCCTGATTAAACGTCGAGAAGGCAATATATAATGAGGGAAGCAGCAGGGATACCACAAGAGAAACAAAACGAATGGCCCGCAAAAATGTGGTCAAATCATACCGTTGATAGTAGTCTTCACTAGAATGGAGGAACTTAAAAAAAGTAACAGGGGCTATCAGTACGAAAGGTGAACCATCAATCAAAATGGCAACTTGTCCTTCCAGAAGGCTTCCAGCCACTGCGTCAGGGCGTTCTGTGTTAATCATCGTTGGAAAAGATGTCACGGAAGCGTCCTGAATAAATTCTTCAATATATCCGCTTTCCAGCACGCTGTCCGTATCAATGGAATGTAACCGCGACATAATCTCTGATACAACCTGCGGATCCGCAATACCCTCAATATGAGCTATCGTCACTCTGGTATTGGTATATTTGCCGATTACCATCGTTTGAATCCGCAAATCCGGTGTTCGAAGCCTTCTTCGGATAAGGGATAGATTCGTCGAAATATCTTCAGTGAAGCCATCTTTAGGTCCTCGAATCACCGTCTGTGAACTCGGCTCAACTATCGATCGCTTCTCCAGACCTGCAACAGATGCTGAATAAGCGACATCCAAGCCATCGATTAAGATAACGGCTTTACCTTCTAATACCGCCGGGATTAAGGCATTAACGGATTGCAGCTGACTTACCTGCCTTGCTGGCAGTACTTTTTTCAGCAAGGCATCCATATCAGGCGTTCCAGCAGTATCCACTGTAACGGTTAACCAAGCCTCCATGATGCCGTTAAGCTGATCCATATCAACAAGTCCCTCTATGTAGCACACCGCAATTTCCGGTATACCGTCGCGACCCGGTACTTTTCTGACGATAAAATCAGAGCTATTCCCCAGTTTCTGCTCCAATATTTGAATGGAGACTTGAAGTGACGTGTTTATCGGATGTGGTGTATCCGTTGTTTTCTTTGTTCTGTTCTTTGGTATGCTTCGTTTCAGCGCTTTTATCAATAATCGACTTAACATAACACTCACTCCCCACCGATCTATTGCTATTATGGGGACTTACATAATAATTATTCCAATAATGGTTAATCTGCTCAAACCAGATGCATACTCCGCTCGGTACATGAACAACTTAACCATAGAGGAGGTATGTGCTATGGATTCACCTGGGTGTGCAGGACCGAACGATTCCGCATCATCGGGTCAAAAGAGCAGCAAAGGCAGCTTAAAGTGGTGGCAGCTCTCACTGCTTGGCATCGGCTGTACGATTGGTACGGGGTATTTTCTAGGTTCCGGCATTGGCATTAAGCTGACGGGACCTTCCATGGTTTTATCATTCCTTATCGCTGCTATAGGAACCTATATCGTCTTTCATTTTTTGGCCAAAATGACGACGGCGGATCCTCAAGAGGGATCCTTTTGTTATTATGCGGGAAAAGCGTTTGGGCGGTGGGCACGTTTTGGAAGCGCATGGAATTACTGGAGCACGAAAATTCTAATCATGGGCAGTCAGCTGACGGCTCTGTCCATCCTGACCAAGTTTTGGTTCCCTGATATTCCGCTATGGATATTTGCTGCCATCTATGCCGTATTATCGATTGCCGTCGTTCTGCTGGGTACGAAAGGCTTCGATAAGGTGGAAAATGTATTGGCCGTCATAAAAACAGCGGCGATTCTCATGTTTATTCTTCTCTCAACTGCAGCGCTTATGGGCTGGATTCGCGGGGGCAGCGATGGTAGACCCGGCGCATTCTGGTCCTCGCTCTTATATGCTTTCTATGCCTATGGGGGTGTCGAAACCATTGGTTTGATGTCCATGCAGCTCAAAAACAAAAAGGATGCTCCCAAGTCAGGAAAAGTCATGCTCATCGGACTGACCGTGATTTACATGATATCCATCGGGCTTGCTGTCTTCATGGTTTCCTACAAACTCTTGAGTGAGAAAGAAAGCCCGTTCGTTACAGCGCTATCCAGCTATCCGCTAACTTTCTTTCCCCATTTATACAATGGAGCGATCATTATGGCCGGATTCTCGACGATGAGCGCTTCATTGTTTGCCGTAGTGAATTTGCTTGTGACGATGGCTAAAGACGGCGATGCACCGAGTATTTTTACGAAGAAGCTGGAAAAGTTCCGGAAGCTGCCGCTCCCTTCCTTGGTGCTCGCCGCGATCGGTTTATCGGCTTCAATCGTTACGGCACTCCTATTGCCCGGAAAAATATACGAATACATTACAACGGCCGCCGGCATATTGCAGATGTATAATTGGTCGTTCATTATCATTTCGGCTTACAAAATTCTAAAGGTCAGAATGTGGGATGTGATTCTGGGTGGATTCGGCATCATCCTCCTGCTCGGTGCCGTAACCGGAACCATCATGGAGAAGAGCATTCGGCCCGGTTTTTTTGTCAGTTTGATCTTGGCTGCACTTGTGGCCATCGTGACGCTAATTATGGTCAAGATATGGAATAAGATGCAGACCAACACCATCCCCAATGAATAAAGAAAGGATATCTTCATTGTAAGATATCCTTTCTTTTTGCTTCTTATAGGAGCGGGATGTTCCCCTCTTCGCATTCTTTCAGGGTTTTCTCATTCCAAACGGATACCTGTACTTCGCCGATGTGGGCTTTTCTTAGAAGGAACATGCACAGCCTTGATTGTCCGATGCCTCCCCCGATGGTTGGCGGCAGCTCTCCTTTTACGACGGCTTGGTGGAAGTCAAGGCTCAAACGTTCCATTCTGCTGCTTGCCAGAAGCTGTTGACACAGCGATTGAGCATCAACCCGGATCCCCATGGATGAGATCTCCACCGCACAATTCAATACCGGATACCACAAAACAATATCCCCGTTTAACGTCCAGTCATCATAATCCGGCGAGCGGCCGTCATGCACCTGACCGGACTTCATCGTTCCGCCTATCTGCATAATGAATACGGCGCCATGTATCCTGACAATTTCATTTTCCCTTTCCTTCGGCGTTAAACTAGGAAAACGATCTTCCAACTCCTGCGTCGTGATGAAAAAAATCCGCTCCGGGAGGATCGGCTTCAAGAAAGGATGAAGTTCATAAAGGTACTCTTCCGTGGATTTGATCACATCATATATCCTTACAACTTCATGTTCTAAGGTGGCGAGAGTACGCATGTCTTCGCATATCACTTTTTCCCAATCCCACTGATCGACGAATATGGAATGCAGATTATCCATGTTTTCATCCCGCCTGACGGCTTTCATATCGGTGTATAAACCTTCCCCATTCTTAAAGCCGTATTGGGTAAGGGCCGACCATTTCCACTTTGCAAGGGATTGCACAATTTCGACACGGCCTTCCTTCATATCCATCACATCAAAAGATACGGTCCGTTCCGTGCCGTTCAAATTGTCGTTAATGCCTGTGCCCTCTTTTACCATAACGGGTGAGGAGACTTCGGTTAAGCGGAGTGCCTTCTCAAGCCCGATCTTAAAATACGATTTGGTTTTTTGTATGGCGATAGCCGTTTCCATTCTGTCTAGACTGGATTGGTAACGCTCAGGAATCACGATAGATCTTAGCAAGTCGTTTTTCGCCCCTTCACAACGTATTGAAATGTGTAAACTTCTGCCTAATTGTCTGAGAACAGTTTATGTTTACCCTCCAATACTGTCGCTTTGTCCCATGTATATTGAACGGAATTGGGCAGATGACCACTTGGTTATCCTGTTAACGCAAGAATGCCCTGAATACCAAAGTACACACCGAAACCGATCAGTGATACTCCCGATATGACCGAAATCGCAGTCAGCATGTTCTCGTTGAGGAAGCGACGAAGGCCTGTTGTTAGACCGGCAACGCATAGATCCCAAAGGGTTAAGCCCAAAAAGATCATGCTGCTATACAACAGCAAATGGCTCGTCCCGAACGCTGAGGCAGTCTTGGCCAGGATGGAGCCATAAATCCCCAGCCAAAACAGGATTGATAAAGGACTCGTGATGGACATGAAAAAACCGAGCAGAAAACAGCTTAACAGCGAATCCTTTTTTCTTGCCGCCGAGCTGATTTTCAATTTATTCACTTTCGTTATGCTTTCAACCCCGCTGTAAATTAACACGAATCCGCCAAAGAGCCACAAAAAGATCTGAACGATCGGAATATTAAGGAATTGAACGAGACCTAGATAAATGAGCAACATAAAAGCTGCGTCTGCCAGCATGGATCCAGCTCCGACTACCCAAGCATGCCAAAAGCCGTTCTTAATGCCTTTATCAAGCCTGGCCGAGTTCACGGGCCCGATCGGAGCAGCCAATGTTAATCCCAGAATAATGTAGCTAATTAATAAATTCACGTTCAATCGCATTCACTCCCGCCTACGAATACCAAGCTTGTACATTTTATGTGAAAAATGCGGTTGGATATGACTTCTAATCCTAAAACCAAGAAAAAAACCAGCTAATGTTTGTCAAGCATTTCAGCTTGGATGAGTTCTTTTCGTGATATACTTTTTCCGACCAACCCAAATAACCTCCACATCTATGGAGGTTTCCCCTTCGGCTTTGGCGGCTATCTTCTTGAGCTTGCCCATTCCGCCCCAGACCAAATATACGATATGCTCCACCTGGTAATACGGAAGACCGCGAACTTGGTCGAGCAGCAGTTTGACGTTTACGTCGGTTTCCATGTCCGATTGAATCTTCAGTTTCATCCAATCGGTGCAGTGCAGCATGCACTTTACCAAGGTTGGAATCGTTTCCGCACTAACACCATGCCGCTCAGTAAAAGCTAAAGTAAAATGGTTTTGAACGGATTGGTGTTCGTCATCGACTTTACCCATATATTCTTCCACCAACGGGAAATACGTTTTATCCTTCAATCCGAGGCCAAATACGGCATAGCTTCCCGGCATGCAGTTTTTCTCCCCTTCCGTATCCGCGTACCATTCAAACGGCTCCATTGCAGTTTTGGCATACTCCTCCATTAGAGGATACAGATCGGGATATTCCACAGCATTGGCAAAGAATCGATGCGTTCCCGACTTAGCCAAGCCTTTAATCGGGAGCCACTGCTTCCCTGAGGACTTCAGTTTGATTTGGCAGCTTTTCGGGAATCCCAAGCCGAAGAGGTGAGTCAGAAACCGGAGCGCGCGAGCGTAACTCTCCCCTGTTTCCTGCTTAATCCATAGACGCCAATGATCCAGTCGAGTAGGGATCCGCGTCTGGAAACAGCCCCTCGTCCAGGATGTGTCTGGACAGGAAAAACGTCTCCAACGGTTTGGTCGGATAGGTTCCTTTTTCTAGCTTATTGGCTATATAGATTGAGATTCGTTCTTGTAATTGCTTCTTCTTTGTCCCATCTGTAAGAATACAAAGGTTCAGGTCGCCTTCCCGCACTCGAAACTTGCCGTTAAACGTAAACTGATAATCGATGATAGAGCTCGGCATCTCATCCAATTTACGCTGCATATAAGAGGATAGCTCAGGAACGATATTCTCTCGCACAAGTTCTTCGGTCAACGGCTCACCAGGTGTCCATCTGTCTTCCGGCATCGATCTGTCTAGATCATCATCTGTCATGCTCACCCTGCCCTTGTCATATTTAAGCAGCGCATAGTCATGTATCCCGATCTGCAACGAAGTACGCTTCACGATGTTCTCTGCGTTTTTATCGCTGATAAAGGCCATCCATTGGTCGATCTGTTCCTTCCCCTGCCCAAAAACCATTCGGAAGATGTTCAAGAACTGAAACGTCATGCTGCCAAGGAATATTACAACTATCTCTATCCTCATATCGTCCAAAAAAGAGCCAATCTCGCGGACGATATCATCTCCGACCTCATACAAGCCGAGGTGGACGGGGATCGGTTATCGGACGATGAGATCGTCAGAACGACGATGTTTATCCTGGGTGCAGGCCTTCTGCTGCCGAAGCATCTGCCGATAAGCACCGGGCGTCATGCCAAGCTTGGCGGTAAACAGGCGCGTCATGTAGTTGGAATCACGGATTCCCACGCGTTCCGCGATCTCGGAAATGCCAAGCACCGTGCCGCCAAGCAGTTTCTTGGCCTCCTCCAGGCGCAGGTGCAGCACATACTGCAGGGGCGTTTTGCCGATATGCCTCTTCATGCATCTGGCGATATAACTCGCTTGGAAATGGAGCTTTTCCTCCAGCGAGGCCCGTTCAAACGGCTCCCTCCAATGTTCGTTTAAATAGGCTGCGGCGGCTTGGGCCAGCCGTACGGAAGGCTCCGGCTCGGACGTCCGAGCGCAGCCTGCCTGCAGGGCGGCAAACAGCTCGGTCAGCAAAAGATGGAGCTGGAGCGCATTCTCCCCGTTCAGTCTGTTGTGGGTATCGTTCAATCCGCGCAGCATCGGCTCCACGGTTTGCACCTCGACGGATGCAAACTTCGGCAAGTACATGCGCTGCTGCGATGAGGGCTCAACGTCTTCGACCGTGCCCTTGGACAGCAGGTTCGACCAGGGAATATCTTCTCGCCGGATGTGAACGGCCGGATGCCCATGGATGAAATGCACCCAATAAATCTCCGTATGCTCCGAGCAGGCTTGGTGCCCTACATGCGGCAGCCCTGCTTCCAGTACCAGCAGCTTTCCCGCGCCGACCTCATACTCCGTCTGTTCCTCCTTCATGTAAAGCGTTCCTTTCGTGACCAGAAGCAGGTCATAAACACCGAAGGTACGAGCGAAATGCCTGTCTCCCGGCTTCCATACGGCATGTCCGGCCGTTACGAACTGCGGCAGCGGCGGTATGGCGAATTCTAAGCACAGCAAGGCCATCCCCTCCTTTCGCAAGTTCATTTTGTGCTAATTAAAGTCTATATTATCACTGGTTGCCCGCATGAAAAAGAGGTACATTTGATCACAAGTAACCGCTACCATATAGCGACTAAGGAGGCTGTTTGCGCATGCGTTATCGTCAGGTTCATCTCGACTTCCATACATCCGAGGCCATCGCCGACATCGGAAGCCGTTTTTCAAAATCCCAGTTCCAGAACATGCTGCGTGCCGGGCACGTCGATTCCATCACGGTGTTTTCAAAATGCCATCACGGCTGGGCATACCATCCGAGCGAAGCCAATGAAATGCACCCGCATCTCTCATTCGATCTGCTGGGCGAGATGATTGCTGCCGCCCACGAAATCGACGTCAAAACGCCGGTGTACTTATCCGCGGGGCTGGACGAAAAGCTGGCGCGGCGCCATCCCGAATGGCTGATCCGCGACGCGGAAGATCGTACGCGCTGGGTGAAAGATTTCATGACCCCCGGTTACCACGAGTTTTGCTTTAATACGCCTTACCTGGACATCTTGATTGAGCAAATTCGTGAGGTAGTCTCCAGATATGATGCGGACGGCATTTTCCTTGACATCGTCGGGACCCGTAAATGCCGGTGCCAGCATTGCGTAGCCACCCTGCGATCAACCGGTCAAGACCCTCGCGATGAAGCAGCCGTTGCCGCCCTGGGCGAGGCGACCTACCTGAACTATACCCGCCGCGTTCGGAAAACGGTGGACGAGATCAAGCCCGGTCTACCGGTTTTCCATAACAGCGGTCATCAGCGTCGCGGCCGCCGCGACCTTGCCCAAGTCAACAGTCATCTGGAACTGGAATCGCTGCCGACCGGAGGCTGGGGGTACGACCACTTCCCGCTGTCCGCACGCTATGCACAGACGCTTGGCATGGACTATCTCGGCATGACGGGCAAATTCCATACCTCCTGGGGCGAATTCGGCGGTTACAAGCATCCGAACGCGCTTCGCTTCGAAACGGCGCTCAGTCTCGCCCACGGCGCCAAGTGCTCAATCGGCGATCAGCTTCACCCTTCCGGCCTCATGGATGAAGCGACCTACGCCTTGATCGGCACCGCCTATGCGGAGGTGGAAGCAAAGGAGCCATGGTGCAGCGAAACATCTTCAGTGGCGGATATCGCCGTCTTGTCGCTGGAGGCTGCTTGGGAGGCTTGTCCCGAAGCACGGAAGTCGGAAGACCGGAACAATCTGGCGGATGCCGGAGCCGTACGCATCCTGACCGAAGGACATTACCTGTACGACATCGTGGATGCCAGTGCTGATTTCAGCCTCTACAAAGTGCTGATTTTGCCGGATGATGTGCCGGTATGGCCGGCATTGGGAGAAGCTATCCGCGCTTTTACCGCAAGCGGCGGCAAGCTTCTGGCCACGGGTCGCTCAGGTTTGGTTCCGGACGGCAGCGCCTTTGCCCTTGATCTTGGACTGAACTGGAGAGGCGCCAGCCCTTACCGTCCGTCATATTTCCGTCCGGACTTTACTCCAGGGCCCCTCCTCCCTGCTTCATTTGTCATGTACAGCGAGGGACAGCAGGTTGAACTGAACGGTGGCCGTGCGCTTGGCAGCCGGGAGAATCCGTACTTTAACCGGGACGTGTTCACGTTCTGCTCGCATCAGCACACGCCAAGCGCGGGGGAGGACTGCGGACCCGGCATGATCGAAAGCACAAGCGGTTTCTATATCGCATGGAATGTGTTCGGCGACTATGCGGACAACGGACATCTCATTCTGAAAGAGATGGTATTGCATGCTCTTGCCCGGCTTCTGCCGCAGCCTTCCTTGAGCTGCGATTTGCCGGCACGAGGCATTGCGACGCTTCAGTATCAGCAGGGCGAGAAACGCTACATAAATCACCTGCTGTATGCCACCCCTGTGTTGAAGGGGCGTGTTGAAGTCATTGAAGACATCGTTCCGCTGCGGGATGTTTCCGTCGGCTTGCGTCTCCCGTCCCAGGCCTCGGTTAAACGGGTCTATTTAGCTCCTTCGATGGAGGAACTTCCTTATACTGTCAACAATCAAGACGAGATTAACTACACGGTTCCTTATTTGGATAATCACCAAATGGTTGTGTTGGAGCTGGCGTAGTGATCGTTCCTGCCATAGATGAGTGATGGCACACAACTCTGGCTTGAGGAAAAGCCGCAGTCCCCGGATGGTATTATCCCCTTTTAGTAGACAAGAGAAAAAAGACATCTGTTAAGATGGACTTAATCTTGCCTAACGAAGGGGATTTTTTCATGGCTAAAAAAGGACAAACTTACCAACGGTACTCCTTGGAATTAAAATTGGAGGCGCGGCCCGGC
>NZ_JBNDYG010000035.1:56508-97465 GCF_049893405.1 Paenibacillus sp. Dod16 | reverse complement strand
TTTATCTTGTTCACATCACGTTGACTAAATAACTTAATACTCATGGTTTTCTCCCCGAATTTTATTTCCTTAAGTATATAGAAAAGTACCCCGTAGAGTAGACCTTTTTTAGGTGTCTACTCTACGGGGTACATTTTACAAATTATGTCTATCCTTCTTTTTTTGCCTTATATAAGGAGCAACATTATATAATTCTTTCCTTTTATCAACTCATTAATAAAATGCCTTCTCGAAGATCGCTTGATAACAGACCTGCTGCGTGGCAATTGATCCAGAGCAGAAGTCCTGCTTATCTCGGGAAAACTACTGGTAATAGAATCTTTCGAGGTGAAGATCATTTCTTGACAAACCCTAAAACACATGCGTATTTATCTTTAATATTTAGCTTTCCTATATCCAGCGGCAATAGCTTCTTCTTCGGAACAATACATTTCTTCAGCTTTGGTTTCTTCGTAATTACGGCCACCTGGTATATGATAAATCTTTTCGTTTTTTGAATTAATGTTTCCTTTGATTTTTGGCTTAGCACATTTGTTGTTTTTTAAGACTTGTTCCTTGCTTCCCTCCCCCCATAAACCTTTATTATTCTCCCTAGCCTCACGTTCAAGCTCGACAAATTTTTTCGAGTACATTACATTCGGTGGTACTGTCATGGTATTCGCATATCCCTCGATTAGAAGTATCTCGTTATACATTGTTTTTTCATTCTCAATGAAAATATATCGTAATAATCTTCCGTACCTGTCTTTATCTCCGGTGTCTTGAAACATATACACCGTTTTACCGTTTAATCGTTCATGACTGAAATTGCTCGCTTCTTTACCAAAGAATTCTACTTTTCCAAAACTTTCGGGAGTGTTTACTCCAACTAGCCTAACCTTCTGGCCGGACTCCGTCTCGAATGTGTCGCCATCCACGATGCGCGTAACGGTTGTAAGTTCATACTTTTTATCTTTCAATTCAGGATAATCCAACAAAATTTGAGTTATAAATGCATCTGTCTGCTTGCGCTGATTTTCAGCTTGTGAACAACTTGACATGAAGATGAAAATAAGTAAAAAGAAAATAAAATAATTTCTCATCGTAACTCCTCGATTAGTTTTGTTAATTAAAAAAGATCAGGAAATTGATTTTGTAATTTGCTCATATTATTGTTTCTGTTTTCTTGCTTGTAGTCGATTTGATTTAATGCGGGAAAATGATCCTTTAAATTTTTTAAATCTAAGCATTCTTGATTTCTATTGCTAAATTCTATTACATTATTCGTAAGACCATACTCTTCTCTCAGGTGAGGCTCTACACTTGAAACAGCGACCTTCTCATACATGGTTTTATAGTGTATAACTTGTTGTTTAAGCTTTGACAGTTCGCGTTTATATTCTTCTATTTTCTCAGTAGCTCCCTCCAGCTTTTTCAATTGTTCAAGAAGGGAATGACGTTCTTTATACAAGTCCTGAAACATCAGTTCAAAATGATGGAGCTCATTTATTAATTTTTGTTTGTTTTGTCCATAAATTTCAAAGAGAAACTCGATGTTGGGGAAATACACCTCATCTCCTTCGGATAGACCAATGCTGCGTGAGATTGGGGTATTTAAGTCATTAATGTATTCTTTAATGCGCCGCATCCAGGTATTTCGGCCAATACCCGTTTCACGTTCAAGCAACGAATAGGTTAATTGCTGATGTTTGAATTTAGTTTTTATTTTCATGGCCAATTCCTTCATTTCCTGATCAGATAGCTTTTCTTTAGGCCCTCGCTTTTTCGAAGAATCTATCATCGTTTTTTTAGGTTTGTTATTCATTTGACAGGTCCTCCATTATCAGTAACTCAATGGATGCACAATGATCCATCAACTGCTGTAATTGTCTAGATTTTAACTTCAGAGATTCCTCTAAATCCGGACGAACAATAGAAGATAATGCTTTACTCGTTGCGATCATATGCCTGATTACATCATTAGCCTGCTTTTGAAGAATTATCGAATAATCTTCAAGCCACTTAAGCGCTCTTTCGTGATCGTTAATGCTTGGTTTAAATATAAAATAAGGGCAGGGACGGCAATCCTCACCGCAATGATTAGGGAAGTCGTCATCTTTGCAAAAACCGTAATCTACCGGACGAAATGCTTGTGCTTGTTCATATGAATACATTTTTCCTCTGTCAACCGCAGCTCGTCTCCAGCCAATAAAACCGTCGGACATTCGACGACCGATGTTGTTGGACATGCCTGATCTTACAAGGTTGTACACATAGGATTGGACAAAGTTTTCGGCATGTGTATAGTAATGACTTGGCGAGTTGATCTCCGAATGACCGGCCATTTTCGCAATGGTTAGCATGTTAAAACCTTGTAAGAACAAATTAATGATGGCCAGGTGCCGAGTGTGGGATGGTAGTAATTCAGCAGTATACGACTCATGATAAAACTTACATAGTACATTTTGGTTAAAGTGTTTTAAAAGTGCACGAAATTGAGCTGAATTCCACCTGTTTTCCACACCGTTTGAGGTTCCGCCAAGATGAAAAGAACTGAAGTTTTTATAGTATTTTTGAGGTAATAAATAATCGGATTCCATGTTGTGTTTGGACAAAATAACTTGAAATTCCTTAATAAGGTCGTAAATTTCCCTAGAGATTTGAAAAGTTTGAGTAGGGGATATATCCCTGACGGATTGCTTAACTTTTTTAGATCTTGGAATTGTAATCCAATATGTTCCATCCGCCGCACATTCTGTACAGTCAATCCTTAACCTGAGAAATTCGTTTGGTCGCATGGGTATAATATTGGTTATTGCCCACCAGAGTTGAATCGGTTTATAACGAAGATGTTCATCAGCGAATCGAGCTTGGCGAAAGTAATTATTCACTGCATCGTCAAATATCAGAATATCCATAAGAGGAGGAAGCTCGCGACGTTTACGTTCAGATTCGCTAAACTTTTGACAAATATCATGAAATCGCGTAGCTTGATCGGTCGGATAAAAATCAATGAAATTTAATAAAGTTCTTGCCATATAGTATGCTTGTGAATTTGAAGGATCTGAGAGGTATTCTTCTAATTGCTCTGGTTTGGAAAATTCGTTCGTCACCATACCTAGTTTTTTTATACAATCGATTGTTGACCATATCCACGACACTGATTTTCCTTTTGCTATAAGCATCACGGAATACATCCGTAGCGCTTGATTCAATTCTCTGAATACCTCCAGGTCAAAACGCAGATGAAAATACAGGTTTGTAGTATAACAAGGCAATTTCCAAACGATATCCCCATAAGTGGAAGCGATAATATACCCCTCATTTCTCAACTCATTGAAAACCTCGACATATTTAGGGGTATCATGCCCATTAAATCGGACTTGCTCCACGACATATACTTTACTGATTCCGCGGTGATGCAAATCTTTTATCAGTTCCACGAAATGCATCCTCCTATCGGTCAATTTTTATTTTATCGGCTATATTAAATAGAGATTCTTTCCTCAGATCAGCTGAAATAAAGCCATTTACTGTGTCAACTCCAAACGCTTGCGTTGCTTCTTGGAACAATAAGAGAATGTTGTATAAGAAAAAAGAGTCTCGCTGAATAATTGTCTCGGAATGACTGTTTTTTATGGATTCAATGAGGCGAAAAAATTCTCTTCTCGCTTCTATCATTACCTCTTGAACCTGTGGGATAAATTCTGGACAACCTATACATGTTTTACGTTGAGGGAACTCACATTCAGGAAAACGCAAGCATTGGCCGCAGCCATCACGTGAAGGCGTATTTCCCTTATAAATTTCAATGATTAGTCTTTTAAGAAAATCCGTTGGCATTTTACTCAATCTTTGGATAACGGTTTCTCTGCCTTGATTCTTTTGAATTACTGACTTGGCCCATCCTTCCAACTGTATGGGTGTATATTCTGTTCTTAGAGCTTGAATGGTTGCGGTTCTTTCTTCGAGTTTTTGAGCATGTCCTTGCTGGCTACAAGCTAGACGAACCATAAAGTTATACAACCATCCAAAGTGTCCTCTTTTAAATAAATTCATGGCCACGCGATCCATAGAGCCGTCTTTATTTGTAACTTTAATGTAGACAGCGGTTGTGTTTACATCCTCGTGAGATCGGACCCATTTTGGTATCTCAATGGCTAATTCAGCGTTATCCTGATCATCCTCGGTAATATCGAAAAACAAATAGGTCATTGTACTATTGTTTAATTTTCGACTGCTAAAAGGCTGTAGTTTTGGATCTGTTTCAAGAAACCTCATGTGTGCCTCTTGTCCAGATGTTTGTGCATATATACTATCTGGCTGACTCCCAACGATGAATGTGCCGAGCAAGCGCCGCTTATCTTCCAGCATATTAGAATCCAGAGTCCTACAATGAAGTTCAGATAATACACAAGCCGTTGCTAAACACTCCACGATATCTGGAGCGACGAGGAAGTGAAGTGTTGCATTCGTTTTCGAAACGTTTACGTCACGCAGTTTCAAGTACAATTGGTTGATAATCATCTGACAGTCCTGAAGGGATAGCTTGTGATGCTGGAACCATTCCAAGGAATTTACGCCAACCACATCAACGTCGAGTCGTGGCATTTCAAAAATGATATCACTTGGCCGCCATGCATTGGTAAGCAGCATCGTGACCATAACCCACATGTTCGCATAATAACGATCCGTTTTTGCCTTTTTTATATGTTCATCGATTTGCTTGACATGATGTTCAAAACGCCGATAGATATCCGGAGAATATATATCATCTCTTATTTTAGTTTCGTTTGATTTATGTTTCCTTGAGAACATGTATTCTCTTTCCGGCTCGATCCCCATGGTTTGATAGGAATATTTCAGAAAAAGAACATAGTGTTCACGAACCGGACTAGAATGTATATGGTTCGTAAGAATGGCTTCGATTTCATCATAGGATAATTCATGAATTTCGCTCGGAAGCTTGTGAATGATTTCTCTGTAGAGCTTTTTCAAATGATTCAAAACTCTCCGTAAATTACTCGATCTACCGCCTGTTGCATTTAATCTTGTTTGGGCATAATCACAATAAAGCTGATGGGTCTTCGTAATAACATGGGACACTGCCACGCTTGCTAGATAATCAAGAAGTTCTTGAATGACCTCATGCTTGCCAAATTTAACTGTCGACCTATCTTTGTTTTTTAGATATTCGTCAAAATCCGAACTTGTGATAATCCAATATCGATTCTCTTTTCGTGCAGTAGGAAATAAACCGCTGCGTATCATTTTGGTAATTGCAGCTTTCGATTGATTAAGAAGTTCGGCCAATTGTTCTACTTTCATATATCCTTCGGGAGGAACGAACTCTTTTGTTACTGGATATCTATTTCTATGTATTCGTTTTGGTGGGAGTAGCCTTGATTCTGATTCAGGTAGAAGCTTCGGCCCACTCTTCTTTATTTTTGATGCATGATGTTTGTGTTTACTCTCCCGGTATTTTTCAATATCTTTTTCATGAATGATCCAACGATTATTATTGATTTTTTTGGCAGATGGAAAAGAACCCTTTTGTATTAAAGTATAAATGGAGTCGCTTTTCACATTAAGAAGAGCCGCGACTTGATTAACTTTAAGGTACTCTTCTGGTATTTCTAACTTCTCGACAGAGCCGCGTATAGTACCACTTTTTTTGGTTTTGGCTTGCTGATAGTTTAATGCGTCAGACTCCGAGATGAACCAAACATTTTTGTCTTTGATTGCATTGGGGAATTTACCTTGCCGCAAAAACGCTTGTACAGTTTTATATGTGATGTTAAGCATTTGTCCGACTTCATACGTCGTTAGCCATTTTTGAGTCGTGTCCAATATTTGATCATTCTTACCGTTAAATTTTATTTTTCGATTAGTGATCGAAGAAATACTTTGTTTCTTCAACTTTTCGATATTTGCATTCTGCAGGTTTTTTAGACCACTAAATGACTTTCTTAGTTTAACGTCCGATAACTTGTCAGTCGCGACATAAAGTCTCTTATAATGGTCAACTACTACGAACTTTGACTCAATATCGCCATCAGAAGCCCATTTCGCAATTGTACCAGGAAATACCTTGATTAACTTCGCGGCGTCCTCAATAGAGTAATAACCGCTGGGGACCATTCGTTCATTCTTGATAAGTTGTGCAAGACGAACACACTCACTTTGTTCAATATATCGATAACCCATGTGCAGAATCGATGAAATGTTCTTGCTTCTAATCCAGTTGCTAATATCCGTCCTCTTGGCATTGATTCCTAATGACTTCAGGTACTTAGCAACCTCGTTTGTGGATAAAAAATTCATCTTATTGAATTTATCGTTATAACCCAGCATTTTCTTGATTTCGGGAATTGCTTCTGGATCAATCTTTATTATTTTCGCATCACGTATTACTCCTTTAATTGAGGTACCAGCAAGCTTTTTTGACAACGTACTTTTTCCTAAGCTCAGCATCTTTGCAACCTCGGAAACCGATAAATATTGTTTGTAATCCCCCATCATTACACCCGCTTTATTTAAACTCATTGCTTCGTTCAATAAGTCGAGGTACATAATCGGTATGCATGTGATTGATTCGCTCCTCAACTTTCCTCCGGACGCGCTCAGTATTCGCCAAGTAGGGAAGACAAGAAAGTAAATCGCTGTCTCCTCTAAGGAACATTAACTCTGCTGGATTCTCTATTTCTTCAGCAATTAAATTGGTGAACGTACCTCTGCAAATATGTGTAGCCCAGTTCGAAAATTGAAGATCCGCGGCTATCACCTTATCCTCGACACTGCCGTAATCTTTAAGAAAGTTTATAAATTTATCTTTGAGCTTGTAAAAATACTGGCTGTAGCTCTTTGCAGTCATCGGTTTACCGTCTCTATTCAAAAATAATGCACCTGTTTGGTTCGCATCTTTACCTTTATAAAATTCCACATGGTCACGATATAAAATATCTCCCCAGTCTTTGATCTGGAGGATGAGTTGATTCCTTGCTTTTTTAACATAATTGGATCCGGAACTATCCTTGATATCTGTTCTAAACTGTCTCTCCCGAACATCAATCAGGAAGTCTGCACTATCCATTCTTTTTCTAAAGCTTGTCCGCTTCAAATTGACAACTTCTCCGATTCTTAGGCCACCAAAGATTTGCAAATACAATCCAAACGCGATGGGATGAGCATATAAAATAGCTATTTCAAAAAGAAGTGGTAAGTATTTAACAGGAAACAAGTGCTTTCTATTCACTGTGGTCCGGCTAGGAAGGATGGGACTAAAAATGGACTCAAAATAAGTCCTGCCATTATGGGGGTTAGTCATTTTATTAATTTCGAGTATCTTTTTATCAACATAAGGAAGACAATCTTGATTACTAAGCCATAGATAAAAATAGGTCAATGTTCTCCCGGCATCCAGGATCGTATCTCTTCTTAGTTCATTATTTGTCAGACTGTTCAAGTATGTATTCCCAATCGTAATAGATAGGTCGGACAGACTCGTAATATTGAGATTACGCTTGTTGGCCAGCAGGTAATTAAGAAATTTGACCAAATTGTTCGCATGTTTCCTTTGAGTATTATATTCGCTGGATCTCCACTTCCAAATCAAAATAAAATTGCTTACGGGGTGAATGGTATGAACATCTAAATCCTTGTTCTTCAATCCAATAGCGGCAACCTGTTTCCTAACAACACTACCATCCCTTAATTTATGCCAATCCAACCAGACCGGAACCATCACAAACTCATATGGATCGGGATGGTCAAAAGCTACCACATTATTTTGAGCGATACCCTCAGCTATCAACAAAATATCCCCCCCAATGGATAATATGTACATTCGATTTCTGGTAAAGTTATGCAGATATCTGTCGATTTCTATAATATCACAACATGGGAATATGTACACAAATAGAAATCAAAAAAAGAGCGCAATATCGCTCTTTATAAGGGTTTTCTTGCTATATAATTTGTACAGTAGAAATATGCGCAGAATTATGGTGATAGTCCGTCAACGGCTTTAACCAGTTCCACGGCTACCCGCGGAAGATTCAGATCATCGGTTGGATAGGTCGTTTGTTTTGAATTGGTCGTGCTGGTGTTTGACTTGGCTTCGGATTTAACGGTTGTTGCGGTTTCATGGTTTGATGTCGCCGGGGACATCAGCGGCTGGCTGCAGCCTGATACTAGCAGCAAGGCGGTTAGCATAGCGGTTAACATTCGTTTGTTCACTTGTTGTCACGCTCCTGGCTTGGAAGTTTGGTTCAGATGGTTTAGGAGTTTATGTAATGTTGGTTCTATATAAGTAGTTCTTATATAGAGAACATTCGTTCTAAGCCTATATAGTAGGACATATATCCTTGTTTTGACAATAGTGAATAAGGGCTATCTGTATATCAAAATAATATCTTGCCGTTCTGCTGCAACTGTGATATTCTAATGTCAAATTATAACAGACAACGGAAGCACCGTTCATGGACCGCATATTGCGGCCTTGGACGGTGCTTTTTTGGCGTTGTTACAGAAGAGAGGGATTGGATTTATGATACCGGCCCGACTTGTGCTGGCAGTGCAGGATTCCCGGTATGTTGAACCGCTGCTGAGTTATTTGCATGGAAGTTCTTACGGATCGGCTCTTCAGGTGACCGCATTTACCCGCATCGATTCATTTCTACATTATATGGAAGTGGGAGAAGTGCCCAATCTGGTCGTGGGGGATACGGAAATGCTGGAGAGCTGGCTTAGCCGGGGGGAGACTTCGGTTCCGTGGCTGCTTCTAAGTGAAGGTCATTCATCTTCTTCTCTTGTAGAGGGCGGCAGCAGTACATTCAAGTATCAACCGCTGCCTCAGCTGATGGAAGTCATCATCACCCACTGTAAGCGAAGCGGTGGAGCGCTGGAGAAATTGAATGTCGGAACAACCTCGGTGATTGGCATTGTATCTCCCCTGAGCGGGAGCGGGAAGTCAACGATAGCCATGAACATGGCGAAGCAGCTGGGCGTGCTGGGATTAAAGGTGTTCTATCTCAATTTGGAGACGGTGAACAGCGGTGCATTATTTCCTTCCGGTTCGGTGGGCATGGAGGGGAGCTTTTCAAGATTGTTGTACGACATTAAGGCCTCACAAGAAACGGCTTCGGGGACCGATTTGTCAGTAACCCCTTATATCATCAGACATCATGGCCTGAAGTGCGATTCCTTTGAGCCCAGCTTCAACGTGAAGGAAATCACGGAGATGACCATGGAGGACACGGCTTTGCTGTTGGCTTCCCTCGTATCGTGCAATCAATATGATGTCATTGTCGTGGATACCGAGGGGTGCATGGATGAACGAATGCAGACGGTTCTTGAACAGGCCGGGGTACTAATCTGGGTTTTATTGGATGATCTCATAAGTATGTATAAGAGCGGTGTGTGGATGGATCAATTGGAGCTCAAGATTCCCGCGCTTTTCGGAAGCGTGAAGAAGCGGAGCCGATTCATTGTCAATCGGTACACAGGGCAACTTGTTAACGGATTCCCCCGCAAGGATATAAGCATAGACAGCGTACTGCCTTATATTCCTTCATGGAAACAGCTCCATCGGGAAGAACTGCTGTTGTCCTCACCCATCTATCAGAGAGAGGTATTGAAGCTCTGCCAGCAGCTGCTGGAGGGCTCAAGTATCACACCAGTGCAAGCGGGTGGTGAGCAGTGATGATGGAGGATCCGTTCAAGTCGGTTCGTGACCAGGTTCGTTCCGAGCTTGATATGAGTGCGAGCATTAACAATTCGGAATTGATGGCCCGCATCGAGGAACTGATATGGAGAAGACGCGAGCTTATGGAGCTGACAGCCGCCGAGAAGCGGAGGCTGGTGCGGAGGGTATTTGATTCATTTCGCGGGTTGGATGTGCTTCAACCATTAGTGGATAATCCTCGAATTACGGAAATTATGATTAACAGCCACCAGGACATATTCATAGAGCAGGATGGCGAGGTGAAGAAGCTGCCGCTCCAATTCGAATCGCAGAGCCGCCTGGAGGATATCATTCAGAGCATTGTCGGTACGGTAAACCGGGTGGTGAATGAATCCACCCCCATCGTTGACGCCAGATTGAAGGATGGCTCGCGGGTAAATATCGTACTGCCTCCAATAGCGCTGAAAGGGCCGACCATGACGATCCGTAAGTTTCCGGAATCGCCGATGACGATGGATGACCTGGTTGGAAGGGGCGCGCTAACAGAGGAGGCAGCGGAGCAGCTTCGGATATTGGTCAAGGGTAAATACAATATTTTTATAGGCGGAGGGACGGGTTCGGGGAAGACGACTTTCCTGAATGCATTATCGCAGTATATTCCGCCTGATGAACGTGTCATCACGATTGAGGATTCGGCGGAGCTGAAGATCGTGACGGTCCCGAACCTCGTGTCGCTGGAGACCCGGAATGCCAACACGGAAGGCCGGGGGGAGATCGCGATACGCGATCTGATCCGATCCTCGCTACGGATGCGCCCCAACCGGATCGTGGTGGGCGAGGTGCGGGGAAGCGAGGCGCTGGATATGCTGCAGGCGATGAATACCGGGCATGACGGAAGTTTGTCGACGGGGCACGCCAACAGCACGCAGGACATGATCAGCCGTTTGGAAACGATGGTGCTGAGCGGTGCGGATCTTCCGATCAGCGTAGTCCGCCAGCAGATTAGCTCGGCGATTGATATATTTGTGCATTTATCCCGGTTAAGGGATCGATCGCGACGCGTAACGGAGATTAGCGAAGTGATCGGAATGAGCGATGGCGAGGTGGTGCTGAATCCGCTGTACCGGTTCCGTGAAACGGGCGAATCGGGCGGCCGGGTGATTGGGCGTCTGGAGTCTTGCGGCAATCCGCTTCAATCGTCGGACAAGCTTCATATGGCTGGGATTGCGACTTGGCCGCTGCAGAAGATGTTGGAGGTGACATCGTGAAGCGATATGAAGGTTCAGTCTTGACTCCGGAAGAGGGTCAAGGTGAGCGGGTGATCATGAAGAGGAATGGAGCTGGAAAGCGTGAGCAAGCTGCTCCAGCTCGAACCAACACTCTTCCGGATTACGGCGTCTATCATCTCTCGATGAGACAGAGAATGGGATGCATTATCCTTGGCTGTCTTATATTTTTCTCCATCGGTTATCTGTTTTATCACAATCTGATTTTGTCGCTGCTGCTTGGAACGGCAGGTCTGACGACCCCTAAATTTTGGAGACGGTTTATGCTGGAACGCAGGCGCAAGACACTGAATCTTCACTTCAAACAAGCTTTGTATTCCTTGTCCTCATCATTGTCCGCTGGCCGCTCCGTAGAGAATGGGTTCAGGGACGCGGTACAGGATTTGCTGCTGCTGGATCCCGGAGGCACCAGCGATCTGATCTTTGAGCTCAAAGTCATCGTGTCTCGGATGGAGTACGGCGAGCCTATTGAAGTGGCTTTGCAGGATTTTGCCCGAAGAGCGGGGATGGAGGATATGGACAATTTTGCCGATGTCTTCTCGACTTGCAAACGAACAGGCGGCGATCTGGTTGAAGTCGTGCGGAGAACTTCTTCAGTCATCGGAGAAATGCTGGATATTCAGCAGGAGATATCCGTGATGATCGCCCAGAAGCGGTTCGAATCCAAGGCACTGCTGGCTGCGCCGTTCCTGCTGCTGCTGTTCATGAACCTGACGTCTCCCGATTATATGGAGACGATGTACAGCGGGCCGGGGATTGTGATCTCTTCTTTTGCCCTGGCCGCTCTAGGAGGCTGCTTCCTGTGGATCAGCAAAATGATGAATATCAAGGTGTAAGGAGGTGAGGCGGCCATGTTGACATGGGTAGCGGGCACGTTGGTGGTTCTGCTTGTGGGTGGTTGGGTGGTGCTGAATCATATGTGCGGTGAACGATACCATCGTCTCAGTAAAGTGCCCATGGAAGGTCTCAGGCTGCAACGGTTAACACCGCCTCTGTTGTTCCTGCTGGAGCAGGGAAAGATTCCGATGCGTTTTCTGATCGTGTTCTATCGGATGCAGGGCTCCGTCCAGAAGATCCATGGCTTGCGGCACAGCGCAGAAATGACGTTGTTGTTTATGGCCGAGGCTCTTGCTTATACATGGCTCATTTTGATTGGTGGCTGTATATGGTCATTGTTGTCGGGAGATGTCACCGGACTTCTGGCTGGATTGGGATTGGGGGTGTTGCTGCCTGTTGCTATGGCAAAGGATCTCCACAAAAAGGTAATGTTGCGCGAGCAGGATATCGTTATGGAGCTGCCGGAGCTCCTAAACAAAATTGTGTTACTTGTTGGCGCCGGCGAGACGGTGCAGCGGGCGGTCATTCATTGTGTAGAGCGGAATAAGGATTTGAACCACCCTCTGTATGTCGAGCTGAAGCGAATGGTGCTTGAATGGGAAGGCGGCCATCCGTTTCAGCAAGCCTTCGAGCAGTTCAATAAACGTTGTGGCGTTCAGGAAGTATCGATATTCACAACAACCGTTTTGCTTAATTTTCGACGCGGCGGGAATGACTTTGTTTTGGCACTGCGCGATTTGTCCCGAGTGCTCTGGGAGAAGCGTAAGGCCATCGGAAGAACAAGGGGGGAGCAGGCCTCCTCAAAGCTGGTGCTGCCAATGGTGGTCATTTTCATGATCGTGATTGTTTTGCTCGGAGCGCCTGCATTTATGATGATGAACATGTAGAAGGGATCGGTGTATGCGTTATGATGTTGTCCATGGTAAAGAGCGGTTTGAAAGCTTTTTGGAAGGATGAGAAAGGAATCGGAACACTTGAGATGATTCTGATCCTTGTCGTTATTTTGATTATCGCGCTGATATTTAAAGATAAGATTACGGCGTTGGTTAATAATTTGTTTCGTAATATTGACAATAAAAGTAAAGGTTTTCTTGAGTAAAGGGTTTCAGAGAAGATGGAAGGATGAGTCAGGGAGCTTCACGGTGGAAGCTTCCCTGGTGCTTCCCATCGTGTTGATGGTGACGGTATTGCTGCTGTTCCTATGCTTGTACGTCTATCAACAGTCTATGCTGGTCCAGGCTTCAGCTGCAGCATCCGAGCGGACTGCGTATAGCTGGGATAACAGCCATAAGATTGCAGCCACGGGATCCGTAGAGCAGGGACAATATGATTCGCTATATTGGCGGTTGACGGATGATCAAGTTATAGGAACTCTATTCGGCTTGGCTGGGGGTGAGAAAACGAAGTCCATTTCATTGCCGCATGGCGAAGAAGGGGGCGGGAAACTGCCTGAACTCAAAATGTCCAAGGGCGGCACGGCTGTTCCCACAAGCATGGCGGGAGAGATGAGTTATACCAATCAGTTGCTCATTCGAAAGGTAACGACTTCGTTAAATGAGCAGGTATCTCTGACGCCATTGAGCCGAATATTGGACGATGGAGGCCAGATCAAGGTCAGCGCACAATCGATCGTGGTGGATCCTGTTGAATTTATTCGCACGGTGGATCTAATGCGATATTACGGATCGAAGTTTCAAGGCGGGAGAAACGGAACGGATAAGACTGCCGCAGGAGAAGTTCTACAAAAGTTCGGAGGTTCGCGATAGTCATGACGAAGCGTAGGGAAGCACGGTCGAGTCGGAGAAGGAGAGAGGGTGGCCGATCTTCCGATGGATCTGTATCTGTTTTTTTGATTATCGCCCTGGCTGCTGTATTCATGTTTGTAGCTATCTTTATTGATTATTCCCGCATAGCAGCGATGAAGGTACAGAGCGAAAGGCTGACCAGAGCCGCCGTACGCTCCGTAATGTCCTCCTATGATCCGCAGCTTCAGAAGGAATATGGATTATATGCCCTTGGGGACACCAGTGGCGATCTCATTATGGGCAATGTGCTGAATGACAGCATGAATCCGGGAGAACGGAGCGATGCATTCCGGTTAATGGCAATGGAGCTCGATAGTTCGGGTCTTGATCTGCAGCGTCCGCTAGGGACTTATGACATATTCAACCGGCAGATTATTGAGGAAATGAAGTATAAAGCGCCGATTGATTTCACTTTGGAATTAGTCAATAAGTTCAAACCGTTATCGCAGTCCATGAAGGAAGCTTCCAATACGGCAGATGCCCTTAAGAAGCTTCGCAAATTGTATGACAAGCGGGAAGCGGCACTGGATGAGATGCTGGCAAAGCAGCGTAAGGCAGGGGAGCATGCAATCCGGCTTTCGAAGCTGGTTATGGATCCGCCGGGACAATCGATCTCCGACACTTCGCTGGGGAGCAGGATGTATACCGCCGCTGATGTGGCATCACAATACGAGGATTATAAGGCTAAACAACAGGAGGATGCGGACAGGCCTCCCAAGGAACAACAGTATACGCTGCTGCTCATGGCTTACCGGAGCGGAATTTCTTCCATTGGCTCACAGATTTCGAGGGAGGCCAGCCGAATTCAGAGGGAGAATGACAAGCTGCTCTCAGATGCACATCAATTATGGGAGGAAGCAAGGAATCTGAATGAAGAGATGAAGCAGGTCATCAAGGATTCCGAGAGTCGTTCATCTAATTGGGGATATGATCTGGTCACGAATGATGTAACGCCAGGGTCTAACGATTCTTCCGGGGCAGAAGCGGAGATGATTCAATCCATACGGAAGCAAGCTGACAAATTGATTCATAGCGATGAATTCTTGAACGCCTTCCGGCAAGAGATTGACAGCCAGGAGAGTCGATACCAACAGGTTGGACGAGCAGTAACCACTCTTCAGTCTTCTCTAGGGGGGGAGGGAATGAAGGGAACGGTGTTTGAAGCCAGTCGCACATTAGAGCGTTTTGTTTCTAATTATGGAGCATCAGGCAGTGGAAATATTATAGATCGGCAGCAGGCGTCATTGGAACAGTTCCGCACATCGGACAAGGAACGGAAGGCGATGGAGAAGCAGGCCAATCAGAAGCTGAAGCAGGCATCCAAAGTCATTGAGTCAATTAACGGGTTGAATGGACAACATCAGGCGATTATGGATGAGTTCCGTGAACTCCAGCAGTACTATGACGAAAGTCTTCAATTTAATGCCGAAGCGGACAGCATGAGTAAGGGCAAACCTATGGACGATGATCCGTATGATGCCGGTAAACAGGCAATGGATAATATGGACGGTATGTTTGGATTTATGGGGAACGTGCTTGGCGGTGTCAGGGATGAACTGTTTCAAAATGAGTACGCCGTTCATTATTATCAGCATTTTGATATTGGGAAATTAACCGGAATGGTTGATGGTTCCAACACCGGCGGAGATGTCGTCCAGGAATTCGACATTGGGAACCAGGAAGTGGAGTACATTCTATACGGATTTCATAACCCCGCTGGGAATATATCGGCGGCTTATGCAGAGATTTTTTCTTCCAGACTCGCGGTCCGGACGATGGAAGGATTCATTGTGAATAGTAAATTAGGAAATCCGTTGGCGATTTTGGCGGCAGCCATTCTGTATGGGATTGAGAAGGCCATAGAGGATATGATCCAGTTGTGTCAGAAGGGGAGTGTTCAGCTATCCAAGTATGCCCCCATTGAGCTGACTTACAGAGATCATTTACGAATATTTTTGTTTATTCACAGCAATAACGAGAAGAAGCTGTCGCGCATGTTGGCATTGATTCGATTGAACACCGGCACCAATCCTGCGGAGCGATTTACCTACGCTTCAGGAGAGGTCAAGACGGCCATGCGTTTATGGTTTCTTCCAGGGGTGACGAAAGCGATCGGCGTTGTATTTGGAAGCGATGGGGACGAAGTTCAGGGAAATCGTTACATGGTAAAGCGCAAGGCGGATTTTTCCTATTAGGATTAGGGGTACTTGAATGAAACGATTATCGGTAATACAGAAACCTCTCCATAAAGGTAAAGCGTCATCGGAACAAGGAAGCATGGTGGTGGAAGCTGCGCTTGTGCTGCCGATGTTTATGTTTTTTGTCATTTTCCTCATTTATATCGTGCAAATGACGTTGATATCGACAGCACTCCAGAGTACCGTTTCGGATACGGTCAAAATCGTAGCGGCTCATATGTATCCCGTCTCGCTAGCCGTGCAGGCCAATTCCGATGGTAGTGGAACAGGAGAGGGCTCACCAAGCACATCCCATTGGGAGATTCCCAAATTGTCACTTTCTGATTGGGTTTCGAATTACAGCGACTCTCTTCCTTCTCCTGTTCATGAGTGGATAACGCAAGCCGTAGCGTCAGGCGAGGAGCCGCTGCAGCAGCTTAAGAACCAAACCGTGGAAGCCGTACTCGATCCCGTGGTTAAGCCGATGCTGAAGCCATTTATGCCTGAACATCTTCTGGACTATGATCGAATCCATGTGTCCAATGTTCACATTCCCAATTTGAAGAGCGGGGCGAGTCCCTATTTCGGCATTGAGGTGAATTACGCGCTTCCGATCCGGGTTCCTTTCTTGAACAAACGCATCGTGCTGCAGGCAAAGGCTCAGGAGAGATTATGGATTGGCGACACCGGCGAAGGAGGGATGGGTTCAGGGGATGGCTCGGGGACGAACGGGGCTATCGAGCTGTTGGAGAAGCCGAATCCGGCCGTTGCCAGCAAGCAGGCTAAGGTAAAAGTACGAGTGGAGCCGGGCAGCAGTGCTCAATTGTCAGTCTATTATAAGAGTGGTCTGAGTACGGCTAAATATTTGGGCTGGGAAACCGCGGACGAGAACGGCTATATCGAATGGGAATGGAACGTAGGCTTTAATACAACACCGGGAACGTGGCTGTTTGTCGTTGAGACAGCAGACGGGCAGCGGATTGAGGTGCCGTTTACGGTGGTCGCGCGGTCAGGTTCTTGAAACCTTGATAGCAAGAGTTCGAAATGAAGGATTCCCTAAGAAGTGTTCCAGAGAAGTGTTCCAGAGAAGTGTTCCAGAGAAGTGTTTCAAAGAACGTTTCAGGGAAGTGTTTCAAAGAAGCGTTTTAGAGAAGTGTTTAAGAAAGTATTCCAAGAAGCATTGGTTGTACATCCATAGTTAAAACCCTATCACGGCTATTCCAGTGAATAGTTTAGCAAGGGAGTTATGATATCGCATGTCCGTTGCCTTTGGTGTTTGTGCTGTTTATTTGATTGCCGCATTCATTACAGACCTTCGTTCCATGAAAATACCGAATGTTTTAACTGGTTCGGCTATGCTGTCCGGCCCTGTCTATCATGGCGTTCTGGACGGGTGGGAGGGGCTGCTCTTTTCTTTGAAGGGGCTTGGAGTCGGGTTTCTTATCTTGTTGATCATGTATTTTATAGGGGCTGTAGGAGCGGGTGACGTTAAGCTGTTTGGGGGCATTGGTGCCTGGACCGGCTTATGGTTTACCTTGCAGGGCATTATGTATTCTGTCCTTTTTGCCGGTGTCATCGGTTTGCTTATCCTGCTATGGCGTCGGGAAACGATGAAGCGAGTACGTAATATCGTTGGTAGTATCGCCGGCGTTTTTGTGATGAAGAGCTGGTTGCTATGGCGCAACAGCCAGGAGGAACACTTGCGATTCCCCTTTATGATTGCCGTCCTTCCTGGCGTTATCAGCACGTATGTGGTACTGCACATATAGGAGGGGGAGCTTATGCTCGGATTAAAGGCGGATTTTATGCAGAACGGTGGAACCATTATGGTGCTGGACCGGGCTGAAGGAATCCAATCATCAGAACTTAATCATGTACAGCTGGGAATGATCCGTTCGTCGAGAATCCCTCATTTCTTGAAGCTGCATATGAAAGAAGTCGATTATAAGGTAACGCTGGAATATGATATTACCGGCAAAAAAATGCTGTCTCAAACGTTAAAGAGCGAGCGCATGACACTGACTGAATATTTTGGATTGCTGCTTCAGATCGTCACGGCTCTGGAGGACAGCAAGTTGTATATGCTTCAACCGGACAATTATATTTTGCATGAGGATTATCTGTTTATTGAAGGTTCCCTGCATCTTGGCACTTTATATTTAACTTATGTTCCCGTTGCAGCTACCGAAGTAAGCGGCACTCGTCTTCCGCTTATGCTCAAGGAACTAATGACAAGGTTGCTCGCATCGGTGACGGAGCTAAAAGGGGGAGGGATACAGGCACTGATGTCGTTCTGCAGCGAACAGAGCTTCAATCTACCGGGCCTTAAGAAGCTTGTGATTGAACTGTTAGCAGGAGAGGGTGAAGACCATCGTACTGTAACTCAAGCAAATGCAGCAGTGCCTTTAGGTTTGAATCAAGGATCGCCCTATACCGATAGTCAATCAAGCAACATGGGCTCCAGGCCTTCATTCGCATTTGCAGAACCGACTCGTGGACGGACAGCAGTGCCACAGACGGAGAATGACATCTACACAGATAAACAGAGTTTAATTCAAGGTCTGAAGGAACGTACAAATGAGATGTTCGGGAAGAGGGGCAAGAGCGAGGAAATGAATTCTCATGCGGGTCGAAGCCCATTGGGTTCCACTCCTTCGTGGCTGCCCGATACGGATGACACAAATTCAGAAGCTTCGGACAATGACAAAGCCTCGCCGGTTCGCACCTATATTATGTTAGGATGTTTGCTCGCCGCAGCGGGAGCTTGGAGATTGCTTTACATGAATCAGCCTGCTCCACTGATGCTGGGGTTGTCGGTAGGGATTACGATTCTGCTTGCTGCGGTAACCTGGCTTGGCTGGACAGGTAAACTCCAGCTGCTCTCACGGAGATCCGGCGATTGGTCCGGTTCCTTGCCCATGTTCGAGTCAACAGAGCTTAGTCCGCAGGAGCATTCCAAGTGGAAGTCTGTCCCGCGTTTTCAGGCGGACCCTTTATCGGGTCTTCTTGGGGATAACTCGGAAACAGACGCTGGAAAAGCAGAAGCAGGGCTTGAGGAGGGGAAAGAGAATTGGAGATGGCGGACCCCTAAATCTCCATTCAACTCCGAGAGAGATCACCATTCAGGGGGATATTCCGCACAATCTCCGCAGGGCCATGCTTATTCGCGTTCATCTGAGGCAGAAGCTGCGGCCGCGGATCCATATGGGGAAGAGGGGGATTATTATGCCCAGTTGTCCCAACGGACGGAAGTGCTTTCGTTCCCTGGAGGTGAGGGAGCTACCGTCTTGCTAAGTCCGGATGCAACAGCCCGTCCAGCCGTGCAGCATTCAGCAGGTGCTTACCTCGAGCTAAACGAACCGAATGCAGCCGCCCCGCAGCGGATTGAACTATATCAGCCCCATTTCATCATCGGCCGATCCCCTGACGTAGCCCAATTCATCGCACAGGGTGTGGGGACTTCACGGGCGCATGTCGAACTTTCGCGCGAAGGCGGAGATTACGTCCTGAAGGATCTGGGTTCGAGAAATGGTACGGTGTTGAAAGGGGAATCCATGGTGCCTTATAAAGAATATCCTCTGATGGATGGAGATAACTTTATTATTGCTGGATGGTCGTTTACCATGCGAAGGGGATAATATTAATACGGGATATTATAGTAGAAGTAAGATTTGCGTAGCTATTATTCTATGTAGTTTGGAGAAAAGTTGGATTATTGCAGAAAACCAAATGGGTTCCTTGGTTTATGGGAATTCTTTTGGTTTTTTCTTTTTTGTATGTATTTAGAAACATTTGGTATGATGCTAAGGTAAAATATACCTGCTAACTAATAGGGATAAGTTTGCATGTTCCAGAGGGGGTAACATTTTTATAGGAATGGTCGTGTGTATAAGGAGGGCTTTGCTATGTCTGAAGATCTAAATAGAGAAATATTGAAAGAGCTAAAAGAAATCAATAATAAACTAGACACCTTGAACTCGTCAAAAGGAATATCCGGAACTCTAAAAGTGATTGCCCTGATATTCGGGTTTTTAGTGATAGGACCTTTGCTTGTAGGGATAATGGTGTATCTATTTAATTTAACTGGCTAAGATCTCCTCTATATTCAGGGCGTAGGGACTTCACGGGCACATGTTCAGCTTGGCGCTAAAGCGGAGGATATGTAGTGAAGGCTCTGGGTTCGAGAAACGGTGCGGTGTTAAGGGGGAGTCCATGGTCCCTTATAAAGAATACCCTATGATGGGGGATGTCTTTATTAATGCTGGTTGTTTACCCTGCGCAAGGGTTTATACTGATATGGGATAATATAGTAGAAGAAAGAGATTTGGCTATTTCCGAAGCCAATATTCAAGGGGAAATACTTACTTGTATAGATATGATTCAAATTATGTTTTTAGAAGATAATAAGATTGTATCTAATTATAAGGAAGCTAATAGATTTAAAATAATGTCAGTTATACCCGACTTGAGTTATTCCCAAGAGCTAATAGGAGAGATTGCAGTTGAAAGACTGAGTGAAATTTATAAGGATATAATGAAAAAAATAGAGTCACCTGCCCTTATGGCAGAAATACTTGGAATAGAGGCAACTACGAATGAAACAGTTCTGATTCAAGAATTTTTAAGACAATATTGGGATCTTTGGGGAGCTTCGAAAGAAGAGGCAGAAATCATTTTTAATGGGTTTAGAAAAAAACTCATAAAAATTGCAGAAAAAACTAAAGGCGCTACACTTGATGTTTGCGGGGAATGGTTACTTGATACGCCTAATGATGATGTAGAATCAATGGAAATGAAGATAGATGTAAGTGAGCAACCTAGAGAAATGACCAATGCCCAAAAAATTGGTGCTAAGCTTCGTTACTATCGAAAGAAGAAAGGGTTAACGGGTGAGCAGGTTGCTAAATATCTTAATGTCAGCAGAATGACTATAAGTAGCTATGAGACTGGATCAAGAGAGCCTAATTTTGAAACAATAATTTTACTTTCCAAACTATACGATATGTCTGTAGATAACCTATTAGGGATAAATGGGATATCAAATGGATCTGAAACCTATGCTTGGATCTCTGACCTGTTATCAGCTAGTCCTGAAAAACAAGAAGTCGTGAAAAAGGTATGGGAAGCTATACGAGTTATGAAATAATACAATACTTATCTGAGAGGTTTATGCTATGTATAATGATTTTCAAACTAAAACGATTGATTTAATTAAAGTCTTTTTTAATTTTTTCTCTCCAATTAATATTTGTATTACAAAGTCATCTGATAAACCCAGAAAAATTGATTAATTGTGGTGGAGCATACTGCAAAATGGAGAGTGGAAATTTTTATGTTTATATTCATGAAGACTTGAGAGCTATAGTTGATCCAAATGTATTTAGAACAGGGATAGAATATCGATTGAAAACATTCTTTTACTCTCTGGATGTTCCAATCACAAAAGAATCAATATTTCTCTTTTCGCTGTTGCATGAACTGGGACATCTAGACACATTTGAAAAATTGCATTTAGCTGGGTCTCCTGAACTCTATTTAGAAATGTCTAAACACCGATTTAAGAATGAAATAGCAGATATATGGGAGCAGAACAATCAAATCCAATTCGAACAGTATTTTAATATCATTGAAGCACAAGCTGATATTTTTGCTATGACCAATTTTCCTGAATTTTGGGGATTAGTAGAACCAATATAATTATCAAATAAAACAATTCACTTATCAGGAGTAGAGATGAAAAAGAAAATTATTGGCGGAATTATAGCCGCTTTAATTATTTTGACTTTATTACAAGTCCCCAATTACCTCAGATACAAGATAGAGTCGGCCTTGGGCAATCCCCAAACTTATTTTTATGGAATTAACATGGGTATTATGCTTAATGATGTTGGAGGGGGATATGACGAAGAAATCAATCTGGATGAACTGTCCAATGTAAGCATCGATCTCACTAAGTATAGTGACGATAAGGTGGATATATTTCTCTACGGTAGATATGTGAACAGTGCTGATCCTCTAGTTGTATTTCTAAATGATAAAATAATTTATAACGGGCAACCACAAAGTACTATGTCAGACTTCTATGCGAGTGATTATATTAAGAAACACTTTGTTGTTAAGCTCACTGAATCAATACGAAAAGGCGAAAATAAACTGCTAGTATCTACAGGAAGTGCGAACGAAAACTATAATATAACCATAAAATGAGTCATTCATAAGGGGAGAAAAGTATGGTTGATCGTGGTAAAGCAACATTATTTAAAGAACAAATTAATGATCTATTGTCCCACGATTGGAAGATTCACTACAATCCGGAAACAGATACCACCACAATTATAAATGAAGTGGGAAAAGAAATTAGTCCATCAACTCTTGGCTTTGTCGGTAGTGAGCTATTGGACTATATCAATCGCAGAGAAGAGGATAAATTTGGGAAAAAAAGAAAAACTCCTTTAGATGAGTTCTCCAAAAAGCGCTTTGGTATTCAGGACTACGTATTAATTGAGGAAGCAGAGGACTTAAATCAATTCTAGAGGCGTATCATGATCAAAATGGCTTATTCATGTTAGAAAAATTTACTGTACTTCCTCAAAACAACTTGAAATATACCGAGTTTGATGTCTGCTTAACAGTTGATGAAGCTGAGAAAATATTAGTTTCGCTGCAAAGATTTGTTGAAAAGAACAAGCGATAAAATAGCCTTTCATAAGGAGTTGGACTTTGTGGAAGAATTTGATGTCGAAAAATACAGAAAAGAAAATCCAATGGACTACTTAAAAGTCATGGATATATTAAATGAGCATCATGATAACCCATTTATATTTGAAATCATGTTTAAGATTACAAGGCTACATATCCCTAAACTACTATACAAATACTATTCATTAGCTGATAACGATCCATTTAATGAGGTTAAGTTCAGTACACTTCTTGATAAGAAGATTTATATTTCTGATCTCGAATCATTTAACGATCCTTTTGATGGAAGAGCATTTTTTTATCGTAGTGAGGAATTACTTAAATATGAATCTTTAAAAAGTTGGAATGGAAAACCAATTGATGATTTTGCATCTTATGTTCGGCTTGCGTCATTTACAAAGGTAGGAATCAATAATATGCCTATGTGGGCACATTATTCAAATAATCATAGAGGGTATTGTGTAGAGTACGACACAACACTTCAGGAAAACCTGTACCTTAAAGCTTCTATGTTTCCAGTTCAGTATGTTGATAAACGCATCGATATTACTCCAATTATGGATACAATCATGTCTGAACTCGAGAGATTAAAGGAAAAAGCCCTTAGGGAAGGCACTAAAAGGATACATCTTGATAATATGATTCTTCCGCTTATTGGCATATTTTATAACTGTATTAAACACCCAAGTTGGAGTTATGAAGAAGAAATTCGTTATATAACATCCTCAACAAACGATTATTACGTAAATGCTATTCCTTCTGCAATATATATAGGAGAAAAGTGTAATAATGTAAACAAGAGTCGGTTGTTAGATATTGCAAATGAGTTAAGAATACCCGCATATCAAATGGGTCTAAGCAAATATTCCTTAGAGTATGAGTTTGAACCTAAATTAATTAGCTAGATCTTAATAAACGAATCTTTCAACGGCAGTGAAAACAAATGGATATGTTATCTGAAATCAGATCCTTAATATTCTAAATGCTAAATGAAGTAAAAATTTATCCTGAAGTGCCAGAATACTAACCTGCAAATAACACTGAGTAACAGACATGACGGGTTAACGATAAAAGAAGCATTCAAGATATTAGATTTAACCTGAGTAGTCTTAAACTAGAATCAACTGCGGTACAAGATAGAAATAAATTAGGATTTATAAATCATCTAAAATAACTATTTCTTCAGAAATGAGATGAATTTTTGTATGAGTCTAATTAGTGTAATTGCAAAAGAAAATTATTGCTGTGTCATGTCTGATGGAAGAGTAGTGGACCAGGTAACGAAAGAAGTTATACAAGAAGATTTCCAGAAATTTATAAATCACAATAATCGTTCTTTTATTGCCTATGCTGGTGGAAAAGACATTATAGACATGCTTGTGAATAATATTGAAATTAAAACTAACGAATTTGATTTATGGCTAGCGACATTTCAACAGACCTTCCAAGAATTAGAACTTCGTGAATTATACAATATCGATCCCTTAAGGTATAAAGTGTTACTTTTATTTGGTGGAAGGAACGAAAAGAACGAGATCGAACTATATTCGATTAGTTCAATTACTGGAGATGTTCAGCATTATCTCCCAAAAGATGATCAGGTAGCCGTTACTTTTTTATGTAGTGGCAACGTTGCAAATCACTCAGATATCATGGAATTCATGGGGGCTAATCTTAGGTCTTTGGGTCATAGGACACCAAGCGATGCGCTTAGTATTATGAAATTAACGAATACTTATGTTTCAAATATTGATTGGTCTGTTGGAAAGAAGACTTACCGCATGGTTATAAAATGACTGATTTATAAAGAAATTTTGAAGAGAAGAGGTTATTATGGAATGATCGCAACATGCCACTCATGGCATGCGTAGAATGAAATATAACTTACAGAACAGGTGGGGCTAATATTGATATACAATTATGCTGAGAAAAGTTTTAACTGGGATCAAAGAAGTAATATTTGGGCATCTATTCGTTCAGATTTTGAGGCTGACTTGATCTTAAAACGTGCTAAATCTTCTGTAGAATCAGTTTTAGCTTTACACCCTAAGGATATTGTTAGTGAAGATGAGGCAGTGATTGAAGAGGCATTAGGAAAGCTAGAAATTGCGATTAGAAGAATTGAAGATTCACCAAATTTATTCACCTTCAATGATGAAGTGAAATCAGAATTCAAGTCTTCTTATAATGAACTGTGTGAGAAGTTCGCACCTGATTACTCAAAGACGAATTTCTTGGTAAATTACGATAAAATGGCTATTTCTTATTGAGATTTATACTAAGGGGACTAATATGAATTTTCAAATTCCTATAGACTGGGGTTCATATTTTATTTCAGTACCACTAATATTAGCAGCCATGTGGGCTGGAATAAGGTTGTTCGCAAAATCATTTATGAACCAACAGTTTAATAAATTGCTTGAAACACATAAACATGAACTACAAATGTTAATGGAAAACAATAAATTTGACCTGCAAAGAAAAATGCTTGATTTTAATTTATTTACGACTAAAAAACACGAAGTGTATACTAAATTGTATAATTTATTTTTGGTTGCCGAGGGTAGGGCAAGGGGCATAGGGGGAATTGGAGACGATCCATTTATCAGAAAATATGGTCGATCAGAAATTGAGGAATACTTAAAAAGTTTGAATATGCCAAGTGCTGATATACAAAGCTTCGTAGGCAATTGGACCCCAGAAAATGCCCCCCAAATTGTGGACCACATAGTTGACTATTTGCAAAAGTTAGAGGTTAGAAAGGCCATTGAGTGTCATCAAGAAGCCAAGAATTTCTCAATATCCTCTGGATTATATTTATCGGATAATGTTGCAGTAATTTCTAAAGAGTTGTCAAAAAATTTAGGGTCATTCTGCAATGATCTCAATATAATTTACAATTTTAATTTGCTTCAACCTGATAGGGAAAGTATAGCAGAAGAAATGAGAGTTAAAGAAAAAAAGATTGGGGAACTAATCGCTTCTTTGAAGTATGAGATGCAACAAGAATTATCAATAGGATATTACAAAATTTTAGAATAAGAGCTTTTGTATGAAAGGCTTTCATCAGAAAACTAGGGAGGTAAAATTATGGCTTTGATGACATCATTTAAATTACCGTGTGGGTCTAAAAATTTTTATCCGGAAGTGATCGATTATCTAACTAGAAAGGGATCGTATGTAATTTTTCAAACTCTATCCGATAAAACTAATACCGCATATCTTATCTCCCCAAGAAAAAAGGGATGTGAAGTGGTTGCTAAAGGTGTTATTTTAGACATAGTCGGACTATATGGAGAGTTGGATTTAATTGAAGAAGAGGTAAGCGATTCTAACGGAGTTTTCTTCTATAAGGTTGCCAATAATCAAGAAGAATATGAAAAGTCAATTTCAAATTTAGTTCCAGATCAAATATAGATATTGTATATGTAAAGTAGCTGTAAAGTAAAAAGACCCTCCTGTTATGGGAGGCCACTGAAAAAGCCGCTCTTCTAAAAATAATAAAATATCAGAAAAAAACGAGCCTCTAGAATCGCTTCTAAGGCTCGTTTCGTATTTATGGAGACATTTTTGATCCCCCTAATTTCTTGATTTTTTCAAAAACATTAGTTTTTCAGTGGCCCCCTGTTATGGGAGAGTCTTTTTTTATCTTAGTCGTCATTCCACTATAATACTACCCTTAATCATGATGATTACTCGTAATAAATCGAACTTCAAATAGTTCGTTTGGAGTGACATCAAAGTAAGCACATAGTTTTGCAATAAGAGAAGCGGGAATCCTTTTGTTCTCCATTTCTTTATTGTGTATAAGTTCATTTATTGTACTTCTACGATGATCAATGTCCTTGGACAGTTTTAGGCCAGAGACTTCATGCTTATCACCTTTGATGGAGATGACTTGAAACATTCCCGCTTCTTCAGCCGACTCACTAGTTTACCAATCCAAGTTAAATTTAAAGAATATATTAAACGCCTCCTTAGAGGTTAGTAATTTTTCGTAAAGGGTTAACTTGCTCTATTGCGAAGGGGAATGTAAAATGGTCGCCATAGGTTTATAGCCGATAGTAGATATTAATCATATTGAAGAGTGATAGGTGAATTCTGGATCTTGTTAGAAACCAAAGCACTAGAAAAAAGGGATCACCGATTGATGATCCCTTTCTAGTAAAATCTAGTTTGATCTTTTGAATAAATATGAAGCGATCTCAGAAGTGAAATATCCAACCAAATATGTCCCAAGAATGATTAGCTGAACATACAGTATACCTTTCGATGATAAGCCCCAACTCTTAAATAAATTAGGAATCCAAAATATACAAACCATAGCTAAAATAATCAAAATGAGAACCGGAAGAGTACGTAATAGTGCCTTCATAGTTGACTCCCTTATTCTTAGTCTTCATCATAACTTAGAAGCATTTTGTTGGCAGCTCACGTGGCCAGAAGAAATGCATAAGTATATTTTTTACTGTTGTTTTTCCTACTTCATCACCAACAGTAAGACAAACTATGGATCTTACCAGGTCACGTTCGTACATTTCAAATGTGACGGACATGTCCTCATCTCTTACTATTTGATAAGCAGTAAGAATCAGTCCGGTTACAATTGCAGTAATTGCAGCAGCAAAGCCTGCTGTTATTATAGCTTTATATGCTAGTATGCCAAATAAAGCACCCACAGCAGCTACTCCTAATCCTAAAATATAGCTTGCATCACCAGCAGCTATATAAACCTTATAGCCAAACCCCTTGACTGCACTCCATATTTTTTCAATTTTACTTCCTTTCCAAAACCCATCCTGGACACCGATGGCCCCCAGTGCACGAGCAGAATCAGCACTATCTATTGCTTCCTCAAGGTTCTTCTCAAATTGGAAATATGTTCTTTCTACAACAACAGATTCATTATTATTTGCTAGAAGAGCGAGATTATCCTCACTATTTATAATAATTGTTGAAGAAACTGTAGCATAATGAGTGTTACCGTCATTATTATTTTTCACTTCAACAACCGACATTCCATTCTCGGCATTAGTGTAGACAACTGTAGATTCACAATCACATTCTTCGGATTGAGCATACGCCGGGGCAACAACTGAAAACAACAAAATCAAGGATAAGAATAGACTAATCATTTTCTTATTTTTAAACAAGGTTAAAACCTCCTATAAAAAGTGATTTATTTGAAATCCGGCCGGATATTCAAATCGTAACACGATCTATATGTAATAATATACCATGAAAACACTTTATATGGAACAAATAATACAATTATCCTTTTGTTTAATATATTTCATACTTATTTATGAATGATGAGACTAAAAAACTATCTAATTAAACATGGTTAATAAATCTGTATGGGATTGTCCAAATCACAAAGTTGTTCAGAACTAATACTATTAATGGGGTTATATGAAAGATGGAGATACAAATGATATGAGGAAAATGAGATGTTAAGGTACACAGAAAGACATCAAAAGCCCCCTTCACTATTATAGAAGGGGGTCAGAAAATATTACTTGTTAATCAAATGCTGATATGGCTTGTAGTCGATTTCCTTCTTCTGGAGGAAATTCATCAGGAATTTGTAATCTCGCTTCGGCGTAGCCACGATGTAACCTTTGATGCAGTGATCCCGGGTTACTTCGTTTGCGCCGGATTCGACGGCGATTTTGCCGATTTCGGCAGCAATGGAGTGTTTGGCGATATCCCGGAACGGTCCCGGAACAGGCTGCACCAGCTCGTCCAGAAATGCTTTGGATTCATCCGTCCACAGCGGGCGGCTTCGTTCTACCCAGTAATTTTGCCAATCGAGCTTTGATTTACCATCGGCTTTGGGAAGCACTTTCAGAAACTTGCGGAACATGAAAAATCCGCCGATGCCCATCAGCCCAAGCATGACCCATCCCCAGAAGGCAATGGAGTTCATGAACCATGACGGCGGCGCACTGGACGACAAATAGCCCATGACGGCCCCTGTGCTCTTCATTTGTATATCACCTCAATGATTATTGTCACATGACACTTTCATGAGAATTATAACGCATTTCTAGATTTATTTCGATAGCCCAGACATAATTAAATCATGTACGGTACTATAGGGATTTCGGAAGTTATGGTGAGGATGTGCCCACGTGTTACCCACACTTATGAATTCATTACCTCTTCGAAACGGTCAGGAACTAGTTTTCGTTGTTGTTCGGTAACGTGTAGATAAATTGTTCTTGTGATTTCGTCGTTCTTATGACCAAGCCTTTCTTGGATTACTGCTAATTCTTCTTTGGCTTCGGCAAGTAGTGAAACATGGGTATGTCTAAGGCTGTGAGGGGTAAGGTTGTCAGGAAGTCCACAGTCTTTCAGGATCTTTTCAAATCGTTTCTGATAGCGACTATAACATGCTGGATATCCGGGAAACCTCAAGCTCCAAAATATAAAATCTGCATCATGTTGTAGTTCACCGTTATTGATTTTACTTTCTCTCCAAGCAAATTGCGCTTTGATGGCTTTGATTACACTTTCACCAATGGTGACCGTGCGGACTGAGCTATCATTTTTCGGGGGACCGAGTACATAGTTTTTTACGGACCCATCGACATACAGATTTTTTTTAACAGAAATAGTTTTTTCCTCTTCATCGAAATCAGATACTTTAAGTGCGAGTAGTTCGCCGATCCTCAAGCCAGTGTAAGCGAGAGTTAAAAAGACGGCATACTCTTGCGGCTTACCGCGGAATCTGATGTATTGAAGTAAGTGCTGTAACTGCTTCTTTTCGAGGAACTTCGGAATTTTAACAACGCCTGATTCTATTTCTTCAAGGGTTGATTTAAAAACAGGTAATGAAGCTTCTTCTGTTGGATCATTGAGTATGATTTTCTTCTTCTTTGCATCTCTAAACATGAAGCTTGCTGCTGAATGATACAGTTTTATTGTTCCTTGCGCAAAATCATCTTTTTTTAGCTTGTTCAAATAAGACTGGTAATCATAACTTGATATTTCTTTAAGCTTTGTATGTTCACCTAAATACTTTTTAAGGCACTTTAACCCATTCTCCCTACTCCGCACAGTCCCCTTTGCCGGTTCGCGTTCTATCTTATAGTCTTCAAGCCACAGTTCAATCCATTGCCCTAATGTGATTGTTTTTTCATCAATTGTTTTTCCTTCAAGGCGCTTTGCTTCAATTTGGATACCGGCAAGGTAAGCTTCTTTTGGAGTCTTGAACGAGGGGGTTTCTTTCTGTTTCCGTGTTTTTTTTCCGTTCACTATTACCGGAACACTGTAGCGATAAGTATACCTTCCGTCCCTTTCCCTAACACCAGGAGGAAGCACTTTCTTTTTGGACATGTTATCTACCTCCCACCCGAATGAGTTTTAATCTTCATTCCACTTGGGTTGAATTTGAAGGGCTGCAAGATAGGCTTCCTGTGCTGTTTCATATGGAGCGGTTTCAATTTGCTTTCGGACTTTCTTTCCATTTTTCATTACCGTATCGGTGTAACGATAGGTGAATTTTCCATTACGCTCCCTGACACCATGAGGTGAAAATTTCATTTTTGACATGTTATCCCTCCTAAAACAAGATCATATGTTTGGTTTTATCATATATTTAAACAGCCCGTTTATAAGCAGGCTGGGAAACATTCAATTGTTATTCAAGCGTTTTAAAAATTCTCAAGGGATCAAAACAAATAATATGGTTGCCAATTTTTTTGCTCTGGCCGTATTTTTCAAGATAATGTTTTATTGATTCATCTATGTATTCTTCGGTAACATCCAAAAAGTCTGCTATTTCAAATCTATTTCTAGCACCTGCTTCACAAGCTTCTATTAACCCCTGAAGAGTCACTAATTTTTCATATCCCCAATTACGGGCGCGTTTTTCTTGTTTGCGGTTGGGTATTCCTTTAACATCCAAGATATTGCCGTAGCTGGTGTAATGATGTCCTAGTTCTTCTGCAAAAATGCAGACCCATTCCGTTTTAGTTGCAATAGCCCCTTTATTCAATGCAATTATATTGTCAAAGTAAAGCCCTTTTAGCTTATTGTTTTTGAATATCACATGGTAGTCTCGTTCCTCTACAACAAGGATTCCTGCTAATTCGGCTTCTTCAAGAAGTTTATCAATCATGCAATACACCTCATTTTCGTCGTGATTTAATGTATTTTGCATATTCCATGATTTCTTTTAATTCTTCCTCGGTGAAATTTTCACCATCGAAATGCGCTGCTATCGTGAAAGGAATATCTTGAGCAAGGTTTTCCATTCCTCCTTCCTCAATAATATTGCTTTTTTTAATATTGAAATGAGTAGCAATTTTTTCAATCGCCCCCATGCGAGGCTCCTTTAAGCCGTTCTCCCATGCGGATACGGCTTTATTAGTAACCCCAGCAATATCAGCTAAGTCTTGTTGAGTAAGATCAAATTTTTCGCGAAGCATTTTTATATTTTCACTGATACCCACCATTACCACTCCATTCTATTTTAAGTAGATTATAATCGACATGTAGATAAAAATCAACTGAAAGGTCTAATTTTGGCCTTTTTGGTGTTGACATTCTACTTTAAGGAGACTAATATGGGTTTATCACCAAAGAAAGGAGGGCGCCAAGGTGCAATTATCTCCTGATCTGAAAAAAGGAATTACCCCTAGGCAGGCAAGATTGCTAAGTGATATGTCCCAAAAACAGATAGCGAATTTGCTTGGAGTTCACAGGCATACTTACATGAAATGGGAACGGAATGCTGACGAGATGCCTGTGGGAAAAGCAAGAGTTTTTTCGGAAATTGTTGGCATGCCGGTTGATGAAATTTTTTTTAGTCGTCATTCTACTTAAAGTAGATATTAAGGACACTTTAAGTGGATTGATTATTAAAAAAGGAGGTAAAAAAAATGAATGCGAGCAATAAAGAGCTTCCAGCAATTTTAACCATTCAAGAAGCGGCGACTCATCTTCGCCGCTGCACGAAAACAGTACGCAACAGAATCAAAGCTGGTAAGTTGAGAAGTTTTAAGGAAGGCCAAGAACATCGTATCCGGCGAGAATGGTTGCTTGAATATGAAGAAAGCCTGATTTCTAAATCGCAATAAGGGGTGACAGGCAAATCACCATATTCAAAAAAACTAGAAAGGAGTAAATAAATGTCTAATATCTATCCAATCGAACAGAAGCTTGTCCCGTTTAATGGCGCTGAACTGCTTGGCGTGAAGGCGAATGACGGCAAGATTTATGTTGGTATTCGGTGGGTTTGCGACGGAATCGGTCTATCAAGAGGTCAAGCTAACAACGAAGTAAATCGAGTCCAAACAGATATTGTACTAAGAGAAGGCGCACGAAATTTCGTGTTACAAAAAATGGGAAATGGTAAAGGTAGCGTCTCTGATGCCCTCACCATCGAACTTGAATCTCTTCCATTGTGGTTGGCTAAAATATCCATCACTCCGAGTATGCAAAGGTATCAACCAGAAGTGACGGAGAAATTGGTCCAGTATCAGTTAAAGGCCAAGAATGTATTGGCATCTGCATTCATTCAATATACTCCTTCTTACCAAATTGACGACCCGATTGCTAGAGCTGAAAGATGGATTGAGGAAACGAAAGAGAAAAAAATGCTAGTCGAAACGATCGAGGAACAAAAGCCATTGGTTTCATTCGCTGAGATATGCATGCAATCGGATGAATCCGTTAAGGTTCGGGATTTGGCACATTCATTAAGCAGTCACGGTTTCAAGATCGGCCAGAACAGACTATTTGATAAACTCCGTGAATGGAAACTGATTTGCCAAAACTCTACGGAGCCCACTCAACGTGCGGTGGAACAGGGATTGTTCGAAGTTGTAACCGGTGTGAAGCAGAAGCCTACTGGTGAACCGTTCACTTGGAGGACGCCATATATTACCGTCAAGGGTCAAGTCTACGTGACTGATCGGCTGAGAAAGGAATACGGAGAATGACACTTCCTGAGCTTGCCCGTCTCTGGTTCAATCACCCGCTGCAACACGCAATCATTATGAAAAATATAATCCGAGGGGAACGAATGAAATGAAGAATATTTTTGAAATCAAGAAACTGGAAACGGAATTGAAAAACTGGACTGAAATCGCTAATAAGCATATCAATCACTTCCAACAAGTGTATACAGCAAACGAAAGCGAAATTTTAAATCTGAATATGAAGATTCTTGATTCCTTCACTTATGCGTTTTATAAGAGAATCCCCAGTGATGAAAGGGAAATGCTGTTGAACGCTGTGACGGATGGTGAACTATCAAAATCCATTGCAAAGAAATTCGAATTAGCCGACGCCATGCCGAAGTACGGACCGATGAACCCTTTTGCGGCTCTTAGGATTTATCACCGCAAGATCACTGCTTTGGTCAGAGAGACAGCAGAGATCAAAAGCGTAGTAAGGGACCTTTTCAAGGAACTGAAAGAAATCGACTTGAAGGCAAGGGAGTTCGAAGCAGCTGGTGTTCAATCAGGCATTCTTTTCAACATCCAAATGAACATACTAGCCTTCCAACAGTCAGTTAAGGAGATTTTGGAGTTGAAAACGAATGCTAATCGAATCGATTTCATGATTTACGTTCGGGCATTAATAGAAGGCCAAAAGACGATTAAACGGGAGGATTTCTTGCAAGTCATTACTTTAAACAAAGATCTTCGTCACTGGGGCGAACCAGTTAAATCGTTTTCCAAAGTGTTTTCTGAAATCCCTGAGGAAATCAGTTGGGAAGAGTTTCAAAATTTGATTTTCGTAGAGAACATCGAGCGTCCGGGAGAAGAATACCTTGCTGATCTATTCATGGAACATGTCTTTATGGTCCGCGAACAATATGAGGAAGCGACCGGAGAGAAGGCTTTTGATGCTTTCGAAATTCTCGAAGAGATCACCGGAAAACCTATGCAGACGTACACGGCAAAATTTGATGAGTATGGCGATGTCATCAGTTTGACACCAAACAAACCAAATTTGAAAGTAGTGGAGGGTGGCGTACATGAGCAATAAAATCTCGATTCAAGAAGCTAGAGAAAAAGCAGGCATGTCATTGGGGGATGCTGCACTAGCAGCGGGCATCACGAAGAAGAAAATGACTTGGTATGAAGAAAATCCGGGGCTTATGGAGTTCGATGAAGCGATAGCATTATGCAAACTATATGGATGCAAGTTTGATGAGGTAGACTTCCGCTCTAAATCTAACAAGGCTGAACCTCACAAGATTTATCTGCCTTACAGACGATTGACCTTCCTGCTGGAAATGAAAAAGAAAATGTCCAACATCATGTTATCAGTCACCGATGATGGTCAATATTCAGAAAGGCATCTTTTGGAAGATCTTATTGATTTGTTAAATGATGTTGGTCACGAAGAGGAAGCAATCATGAACGAACTGGAAGCCGGTATTGTGTCTATAAAAAGCGAAAATCACCTTAACTTGTCTTTGGCGGGACGTTAAGGCGATCTAACAATTAGAGGGTATTCCCTTGGCGTCATTATTACATAACACCAAGAGAACCGTCAAGGGGTGCCCCATTTAGGAGGGTAAAATCCATGAGTTCTGCAACTATGTCAAAAATTGAATTCATCTCTAAAAATAATGAAGCGCTGTATGTAACGCTTATCGAGAATTACGGCTTAACCTTTGCACTTCCATTCCTCAAAGTGATTGATTCCGTTCGCTACCTTACGATGGATGAAAAGATAGAAGCATCAAAGCTCTATTTGGCTAGTGTCGGCCGGATTGTTGAACAGAATTTTGTTCATAGTGACGGTCACACAGTAGAAGTCTCGAGCGGATATAACGACGATATGGGGTTTTTCATTGAGGCAAGATGCTGGGAATGTGACGTATCAGATTGCCACTGCAGCAAAAGCCTTGGCCTTAAGGATGGAAAGCCGGTTGACAGGGTTAGGCGTAATTGGCACGGGCTGAAACGGAAGGTTGTGACTTTATGATGAATAGGGACCAGCTTCTTAAGTCGCATGGGCTTGACATTATGATTGATAACGGTAAACGTCCCGATTCGGACTATAACGGCAGATACCATCATTTAAATGTGAATTGGAAGCCGTTCGTCAACGATCGGGACCTGATGACCAACTTGATATTTGATGCACTGGATTGTGTTGGTATAGAAGAGCGCAGAGATTTCTTTGTACAGATGGCTTGGCGCATCATAGACGGCGGAGATGCCTTGGAACGGCTGCTGTCTGCGGCTTTTGGGCAGCAAGAAATAGCAAAATGTTAATAAGCGGGTGGTGACATGGAAGGGTGGATCAGCCTTCACCGTAAGCTAATGGAAAGTGAGATATGGGAGAAGCCGCCACTTTATATGAAGGTGTGGGTGTTTCTCCTGCTCTCTGCTCAGCACAAACAATATAAAGGTTTGAAGCCTGGGCAGGTTTTAACGTCTATCCCAGAAATCATTGAAGGGGTTTCGTGGATGGTAGGAGCGAGGCGGGAAAGGCCTACGAAAGACCAAGTTTTTCAGGTTTTACAATTTTTACGCGGTAAAGCGATGAAATCGAAACGAAGCCCGGACGAAAGCAACGAAGGGACGCCAATGATCACGACAACGAAAGCAACGCACAAAATACTCGTGACCATATGTAATTACGGGGTTTATCAGGACAGGAATAAGGGCGAAAGCAACGACGAAAGCAACGACAATACACCTACGAACCCGCCGCGAAAGCAACGAGCACCCGACAATATAAACAATAATGATAATAATGACAATAACACTGATATAAAACCTTCTTCTCGAAAACGCAAAACCCGCGTTTACGAAGCGGATGATCGTTATTATCAAATGGCCTTATACCTTCACGGAAAGATTATGGAGCATGCAGCAGCCAATAAGGTTGAACACCTAGTCCGGGATGCGGACATGCAGAAGTGGGCTGATGAATTTAGAAAAATCATAGAGATCAACAAGCGGGATCCTAAAGAGCTTCAAGCAATTATCGATTGGTCTACATCCCATCATTTTTGGAGCAGTAATATTTTGAGCCCTAAAAAGTTGAGAGAAAAGTACCAAGATCTCGGCATCAAGATGGCATCGGAACGGAAGTTACCGCAAAGTAGTGGAAACCGTCAAGAAAGGAATAAGGAATATCTAAATAAACGCATGGGGGAGATTGACCGTGAACAACAAGGAGCTGCTACATCTCCTTTCGATAGTCGTCACAGCCTACCCGACAGTTCAAGTTTCTGAGGAAATGGAAACGCTATGGGGCAGCATGCTTGGTGATGTGAGTTATAAGAGGGCCGCGCAAAACTTAGCCCAGCATATCAAAACTTCGAAATACCCGCCGACCATAGCCGATATCAGGGGGAACATCACCCCCTTATCGGTGGAGAATCTAAGGATACAGACACAGGAGCGGTTTCGTCTAATGGATAACTGGCAGAAAAACGCATGCCCGCGGCCGAGGCTAACGGAGGGAAAGCAACATGATTGATTTCAGTATGGAAGCGGAACAGGCGGTATTAGGCAGTATACTCCTTGATCAGAGCCAAGAGACAGCGGCTAAAGCAGTAGAGCGATTAGAACCCGATTACTGGTCGGAAGCACACCGACCCGTGTTTGAAGCGATATGCGAATTGCAAAGAGAAGGTACTTCAATTGACATCGTAACCCTATCGCAATGGTTATATGATCGGCAACTAACAGGGTACTTCGGCAGCATCGATTACCTAGGAGGATTAGTCGAACAGGTGCCTTCCGTTGCTAATGCCGGTCACTACATGAAAATCGTTGAAACAACAGGTATCAGGCGCAAGGCTCTTGATTCACTGGAAGTACAAAGACGGCTGATAGAAGAAGAGTCGGATCCTCGAAAGGTCGCCGCGCTATTCCAAACGGCTGCCGATGAATTGGGGAGCAAGGTCCGGTCAGATAAGAAGCTAACACGTATACGCGATGTTATGAGGGACCACGAGGACGAATTAGAGGTCCGTAGTCAGTCCCAAGGTATAACTGGTGTACCAACTTGCGGAGCGGACTTAAACAAACTCACAGGAGGCCGACAAAAAGGAGATTTGATCATCGTGGCGGCTCGGCCCAGCATGGGGAAGACGGCATTCATGTTAAATGGGTCCGTAGCTGCGGCAAACGCTGGATTTGCCACTGCTATTTTCAGCCTAGAGATGCCAGCGAGGAAACTTGGTGAAAGAATCATAGCCAACATCGGGAACCTGGACAGCACCCTTTTACGTACAGGGGATCTTGGACCGGATGAATGGCCTAAATATACACAAGCCCGCTCCATTCTGGATGAGATGCCGATTTACATTGATGACACAGCAGGGATCACGATTCAGGAGATTGCATCCAAGGTCAAGCAATTAAAGAAGGTCCATCAAGATTTACATGTTCAGATTGATTATCTACAGCTGATCAATTCCGGAAAAAAATTTCAGAGCCGGGAGCAAGAGGTTTCATACATCAGCAAAACATTGAAGCAGATTGCGCGGGATAATGATTGCCCAATTGAGTGCTTATCTCAGCTCAGCCGCGGAGTGGAGCAGAGACAAGACAAGCGACCGATGATGTCCGACTTGCGGGAATCTGGTTCCATTGAACAGGATGCCGACGAAATTGATTTCCTATACAGAGATGATTATTACAATGCCGAAACGGAGAAAAAGAACATCGTTGAAATCATCGTTGCTAAGGGGCGTAACACCGGAACAGGGTATGCCGAAATGATCTATCTTAAAAATTTTAGCCGCTTTTGCGATCTGCATCGGATTCATTATTGAATGAGGTGATAGCATGGATACTTCTTTTTCCCATAGTGAGGACTCGGAAGAAAATGTGCGTCTCATAATTAGGTATCACAAAATCTTTCTTAGACAACTGGACGGCGCTAATAAAGATGGCCAACTTGACGATTTGACATATCAGAGATTAAAGAATGTAAAATGCACCGCCCAAACTAAACAAGGAATTTATGATCATTTTGACCGGCTCTTTAGGGAGCTGGTCGAACATTACCAAGAACGACTAAGGAAACGAATATATAAAGGCGCTCAAATGCTGGATTCCATGGGTAAGAATCATCCGAATTATCAGAGTTACATGAAACTGTATGATGAGCTATGCGAAGAGCTGAAACGAAGCGAAGAAAGGGGTGCTAGCTTTGGAAATATCGGCTAAAGAAGCAGTCCAGCAGCTCCACGATATTTTTAAATCCGTTAAGGAAAATTACGAACAGAACATTGAAGAAATCTCTTACTGTGATAGCGAATATCTCGATTTGAACCACGCCCTAGAATTCTTTGACGCTGATCAAATAGGGCATTTAGAGTTGGTCAGTCAGTTACAAGAGAATCGCAGACGGAGACGAAAGGCGAAGGATGAAAACGAAAGGCTTCAACCACTCTATGAACTGGTGACCCAAAAGAAGGAACTCGTAAACGAGGTTAACAAGGGGCGTCGTACGATCCAAGGGATCATAAAGACACAGGCGGGCCGGAGGTACACACCGCGGGTCCGCTCGGACCTCCAATCCATTTTCGATGAAGTGAGAGCAGCGAATCAGAATGTCTCAACCCATCAAGAACATGGAGTGTGAGTCACAATGGCATTTGCGAAAAAGAAGAAAGATATAGCCCCTTGGCGGCAAAACATTCTATCGCATCACAAAGGGCGTCCATCCCGTGCGGATCGGGCAGTGTTCCCGGCAAGTGTTGTTAAGGAATTGATCGAGGAAGCGGGTGGGCTTTGCCAGTGCGGCTGCGGCCGACCGGATACGGAAACGCACCATGTCATGCCCCGTACGCGGGACGGCCGCGGTGTCAAAACGAACGGCATGCGAGTGAATGGCATCTGTAATCAACGCTTTCATGCGAACGAGGATGAGTTACAACAATGGATCAACGTCTATACCGAACGATACGGCCCTTATTTCTGGTATGACGATCAAGATTGGGAAGAGTATCGACGGAGAGAGAACGCCGAATTTCAAGCGGCCGAAGCCCAGCGCCTGAAAGATGCACGTTTAGAGCCGGTAATGACATTATTATCATCCGCTGCAGGTAGGAAGCTTAGAGCGAAGGAGAAGCGACTTATTGAATCCCTTCCAGACAAACAAATGAACGTTCTGGCGGATTTGATTGCGGATGTGGTAAACGGTGTGCAACAGGCAGCCGGTTATTACCCAAATCACGGATACGGCCATTATTTCGAGGATTAGGGGGAGTGATTGGGAATGAGTAAAGACAAGCAGAAAATAAAAAAAGGCGACTCGGTAATATTGCGAGACGGATCTATACATGAAATATCAAGCATTCAGGACGTTCATAACCGTTATCAGCTTGTCGGGGTTAGCGGATGGCAGAATGACATCGATTCGTTGGTATTGGTTCAACCGGGTTCAGCATATCGATATTGGCAACTTCAAGCCGCTGCAGCCAAAGAAGAAATAGCCCGTATCAACTGTGACTATTATGCAGACAAGCAGCGTTTTCACAATCAGGCCCGGGAACTGGTAGAAGTGAAAGAGCGTGAGCAGAAGCTAAAAGAAAGGTTAGAGGATATAAAGGAGCAGGCAATGTGGAGTAATAATGAGATTTTCGTCATTGCGCGAAATATATTGGATGTCCTTTATCCGAAGGAGAGGGAGCAATGACCGACGAAACAAAAGCAGAAATCATGGCGTTCTGGCAAAGAATCAAAAAGGTCGTGTATGAGCTGATAAACCGTATTAAAGCCTTCATAAAAAAAATCATTATGGATTTCGTTCATTACTGCTTAGAATACGAGACATTGAAATCAAGGGCGAGGATATACCTGCTGACAAAAAACCGGAGGATAAAGCGCAAGCAATTCAAATGGCTGGTGAAGGCAGTGTTTGGAGGTCGAACGGCGTGAAAGTAAAAGCTCAATCCTATTGGGTCTGGACTGATAAAGCACAAGAGAAGAATCCTAAATACTCAAGGGCAGGCGATCCGATTTGGCCGGATTACAAACATGAAGCGCCGTCTGAATGGGTAGAACAAGGTTTAATCTGTGACGCAGCGGAGGTTGAGAAGGAAGGGCAGGCGGATCTATTTGAGTACATTTAAAAAGGGGTGACCCTATGGGGACGGTGGAGCAAATGGAACTATTCCCGAGAGCTACGGCGGATGAAATCAAATATGTTCGGCAGCAGCTCAAGAAATATCCCGAGATGCGCCGTACAATCGCTGTACTGAATCAGAAGCCCGCTTTAAACGACATCGAGCAGAAGGTATTGGCTAAATACAGGCGCAAGACAGAGGCATTAGAAACAGCCATTCAATGCATACTCGATGACGAGATTAGAGAGATCATGCACTACCGATTTATTGAAAGTCACGAACGGTGGGCGGCAGTATCAAAATGGAGTCGGTTCACTGATCGTTCGTTAGACCGAAAAGTTCGGGATGGTGTAAAGGCCATCGCCGGAACATTGAAACTGACTCATGATATAGATTGAAATCGTGTCTGTTTTACGTCTGTACAGCGTCGCCTTTGTAAATCGGTAACATATTAAAGTAGGGACATAGAGCTAAACGCTCGGGTGTCCCTGCTACCCCTTATCGTCGCAGGACTCGACTGTGCTGAAAAGGGAGCCTTGCGGCAATCTGGAGCGTTTATCGCGGCGGTATGGATGCGGGGAAGGAGGTAAGATCACTCCAAACGCACTCCGCCCGGGCGCGATATAAATACGGGCTTTTAATATGGCCTTCATGGCATTGGTAGGTTCGAATCCTGCAAAGGCCTTTAGAATCGAATAAACTTTCAAAGAATGAGTCGCTATAATGGCGGCTCTTTTCTTTTTGGCCGAAGGGCATCAATGCGACTGAATAATCCCAGGCGTAAGCCGAGGGCCGGATAACAAGGTTTTATTATTTCTCCTGAAAGGGTGACGTACAAGGTGGGGTATTCAGAAATGGTATTTACTCGTGAAGAGTTACATAGTGCAATGGACGCGCTAGATCGGTTAGGGAAGATGTACACCATCGATAAAATCACAAAGAATATAGAAACGGAAAAAGATGAAGAAGATTCATTCCGACTATATCCATCCAAAGAGAAGCATCCGCATTTATTCGATCGTTGGATTATAAGGGAAGTGTAATAAGTGGCGCTGAAAAAGTTCTGCCGTCACACAGGCTGTAAGAAGCTAACCACAACCGGTTACTGTGAAGACCATCCAAAGCAATCCTATGACCGGAAGCGGGGCACATCAGCGGAGCGGGGATATGATCATCATTGGCGGCGAGAGCGAAAGAAGTTCTTGCGTGAGAATCCGCTTTGTATCGACTGTTACGCTTTGGGCAAACTGACACCCGCTACTGATGTTGATCATGAAATACCACATCGCGGCGATAAGAATTTGTTCTGGGATAAAAGCAATTGGCGGGCACGCTGCCATAGTCACCATAGCCAAAAGACGGCGAGAGAAGATGGAGGGTTTGGAAATGGGCAAGAGTAGTAAGCCTCCCACAATTCCCACAAT
>NZ_JBNDYG010000035.1:0-56499 GCF_049893405.1 Paenibacillus sp. Dod16 | reverse complement strand
AGAGGAATTAATGAGCAATCCACCTAGAGGATACGGAAGTGTTCATAAACCATGCGAACACAAATATGAGTTCCTTTATTCTGACTTCGATAAAATGGATGGCCCCGGCCTTACCTATTATGAGCAGAAGGATACATTCTTCTGTAGTAAGTGTTTGGAATACAAAACGAAACTATCTCGTACCGCAAACGAGCGATACAAGCCGGAATGGTACAAAGGAAGGTGAATCTTGATGCAACAGGAGCGGGAGCATAAAGGGCTGGCTGATGTAGAGTTAAAGTTCAATGTCCAGTTTGCAGGATGGTATGAAGTCTTGATCCAGAAGATGGGCGGTGCCTTACAAGATGCGGTTAAGGCCGGCATGCCCGTCGATATTGCAGACAATATGTTTAAAGGCAACCTTAGTAGTGTCCTTAGAGATGCGTTGGTGATCGGAGATAGGACCTCATGGGAACAGAGTGGGAAGTAAATAACATTGTGCGTGAGCTCAAAAGAGTAGGGGAGCATTTGGTAAACGATCTGTACACGAAAGCAATGTGTGTAGAGGTCTATTTGCTGCACCTTCTGAGACGAATTTAAAGGGGGCATAGAGACGTCCATGTCTCGACCCTCCCGAACACACGACCAAGGGCGCACAAGGGGGAGGGGGGGTAAATCTCTGCGGTCCTTTTGCTAGTTGACCGCGTCCCCCTTATTTCGCGTAAAAACTCGTTTTATGAATTTTTCGGAGATTCAGGGAGGTGAACCCGATGGGACGGAACGGAAAACCGATTGATCTGCACCTCGCAGCGGGGAATCCGAACCGGCTAACCAAAGAACAAATCCGGCAGCGGCAAGAGAGTGAAATCAAGCTCGGGAAAACGGAGCTCGACAAGCTGAAACCCCCGGAATATGTGAAGAGTGACACCATCGCCTATAAACAGTGGAAGGATTGCTTAAAGGAATACAAGGCAGCTTCCCAACAAGGTTTGGACCTTTTAACGTCTTCGGATGTAGGGTTGCTGGCGATGTATTGCAAAACGTATTCGGAATATGAAAAGCTGCTAAAACAGTATCAACGCATCGAAAATATAGCGATCAACGAAGACATTTTGAACGATTATTTCGAAAAAATGGAGGGTATCGAGGAATTTGAAGGGCGGGCGCAGATGTATCTTTCGCAGCTCGCCTCCATCGAAGGGGTATTGAAGATCGAGACGGCCATTAACAAGAAAATGGACATGCTCCTGAAAATGCAGGACCGTCTTTTCCTGAATCCTCTTGCGAAGATCAAAAACGTACCGAAACCGAAGGAGAAAGAAAAGCCTGCAAGCAAGTTCAGTAAATTCGGGGGCGGCCGGGGTGTATAGCTCCCAAATCTATCCTTACAACACCGTAACCGAGCTTGACCGGGTCACAGCGTATGCCAAGGAAGTAGTTTCTGGCCGGATCATTGCAGGTGAGACGCAGAAACAGGCCTGCGAAAGGCACCTTCGGGACCTTGAACGGCAAGGGACGGACGATTTTCCATTTGTTTTTGACCCGGACAAAGCCCATGAAATCATTGATTTCGCCGAAAGCTTGACGCTTGCGGAGGGAGAAGAACCCGAACCGCTCAAGTTATGGGGCTTCCAGGACTTCATTTTCGGTAGCTGGAACGGCTGGCTGAACATGGAAGGGTACCGGAGATTCCGCACATCATATGTTCAGGTTGCCCGGCAAAACGGGAAATCGCTCGGGAACGCGGTTCCGGCCCTGTTCTACGGGAATTTTGACGGCTATAATTACCCGCAAGTATATTGCGCAGCCACTAAAGAAGATCAGGCGCGCATTGTTTTGAAGGAATGTCTTAAATTCATCAATGCCGACCCGGAACTCGGGGGCAGCAAGTATGAAGAGGGGCTATTCACTTCCAAAGAATATAAAAGTACGATTCTCTGCAATATTACCCGCGGGGAAATCAAGGCGATAGGTCGAGATACCGAGACGATAGACGGTTTCCGGCCTTATTTTGCGTCTGTCGATGAATATCACAAACACAAGACAAACCAAATGTACAAGCTGCTGACAGGGGGCCAGCGCAAATTAAAACAGTGCCTAACCTCCATCATCACGACCGCCGGATTCGACCTGAATCTGCCATGCTACGAGGAATACGAGTATGGGAAGATGATTCTGGCCGGGCTCCATGATGACGAAACGCATTTCGTCTTTATCTGTGAGCTGGACAAAGGCGATGACATTTGGGACGAAGCGAACTGGCCGAAGGCGAATCCACTCTGGACCGAAGAAACGCTTTCCAGTTTGCGCGGAGATGCCATTAAAGCGAAGAAAAAGCGCGGCGCCGATCTCCGGGATTTCATGACAAAGGGCCTGAACATCTGGGTACAATTCGCAGATAACCAGTACATGAACATGGAGCACTGGAAAAAAAGCGAGTCGGACACCACGCTGGAAGCCATGCGCGGCCGCAGATGTTATCTTGGGCTCGACCTTTCATCCGGCGGTGACTTGACGTCTGGGTGCTTGGAGTTTCCACTCGATGACGGGGAGCACCGGAAATATTATCTGCATTCGCACAGCTTCATGCCTGCGGGCAGGGTTGACGAGCATATTCAGTCCGATGACGCCCCTTATGATATATGGATCACGGACGACTTAATCACCGTCACCGAAACCCTAGGCGGTGTGAAGACAGATTATAAATACATCATCCGATATTACAAGGATCTAATAAAAAAATACGATCTGAAACTGGAAGGCATCGCTTATGACCCTCATAATGCGGATGCCTTTTTGTCTGATTTGGAAGAGTTCGGCGTGGATTGTGTGGAGATCGTACAGAGCGCCCGTAGCCTGAACGATGCGACCGTTGATTTCCGCTTGGAAGTCGAAGCGGGCAACGTGAGCTACGATCGGGAGAACAAGCTGCTGACGTGGTCCATGGTTAACGCTAAAACGGTAAGCAACAGTTTTGGTGAAATTAAGATCGATAAGGATCCGAAAGCCAAGACGAAGCGGATTGACCCAATTGACGCGGTCATCAATGCCCACAAGCTGTGCATGGCGAACAAAACCAAGCGGTCCGTCTATGAGGATAGGGGCGTACGGACCATTTAATTCAGGAAGGGGGTGAGAACACTGAAAATTCCCATTATTTCACGATTCCTTGAGAAACGGAGCGATTCAAGCACCTTAAGCAATCCGAAACAATGGATATACCAAGCGCTGGGGATTCCATTCGGCAAGAAAATATACGTTACTGAGAGTTCGGCCATGCGGAGCACCGCCGTTTTGACATGTGTTCGAATCCTGTCCGAGACGGTGGCATCCTTGCCGCTGCCGGTATACAAGCGATTGAACCCGAGGGGGCGGGAGCGGGTAAACCATCGAATCGGTGAATTGCTGCAGCGATCCCCGAACCCGAGGATGACGGCCTTCACCTTCCGGGAAACCATGATGGTCCACATTCTTTTATGGGGGAATTGTTATGCCGAAATCGAGTATGACAGCCGCGGGGATATCGTGGCATTGTGGCCCATTCCGCCCCACCGCGTCGAGCATATGGAGACGGAAGCGGGCGAACCGTTTTTTAGGGTAACTACCGCGGACGGGAAGCAGCACAACGTCCCTGATTATGCCATGTTTCATATTCCTGGGCTTGGCTTTGACGGCAAGAAAGGAATATCGGTTATTCAATGGGCGAAACAGGCGATTGAACTTGCCCTTGCAACCGAACAATTCGGCGCGGAGTTTTTCGAGAATGGTACCAATGTTGGTGCGGTGGTTACACATCCGGGCACACTTTCGGATCCAGCCTTTGAACGATTAAGCAAATCCCTGAAAGAAAAATATGAGGGGTTAGGCAAATCGCATCGGCTTATGTTGCTAGAAGAAGGGATGTCTTTTTCTAAAAACACCATTCCGCCAAATGATGCGCAGTTTTTGGAAACCCGGAAATTTCAGATTCTTGAAATTGCCCGTATCTTTCGAGTGCCGCCGCACATGATGGCCGATTTGGAGCGGGCAACATTCTCCAACATCGAGCATCAGAGCACGGATTTTATTGTTCATTCCGTCCGGCCGTGGTTGATCCGTTGGGAACAAACGATCAATTGGAAGCTGTTTGATGGAACCGAGCAGAAACGTTTGTATGCTGAGTTTCTAATCGAAGGTTATCTTCGGGGGGATTCCGCAGCGCGAGCTGCTTTCTATAAAGAAATGTTTAATCTTGGAGCGTTTTCGCAGAATGACATTCGCGAGAGGGAAAACGAGAACCCAATCCCCGGCGGAGATCGTTATTTTGTACCGTTAAACATGGTTCCGCTTGATCTCTTGGACGAGTATTACAAAGGCAAATTTGCACCAAAAGAAGCATTGAAGGGAGGTGATAACGATGAAGGAGAACGAGAAGGAGCAGCGGGAGCTAGTGCTACCGGGGAGCAAGCCGGAGGTGCGGAAGGTTGATGGAGAGCCGACAAAGATTATTGGATATGCGGTCCGCTGGGATCAGTTATCACATCCGATTTTCGGTATGTTCCAAGAGAAATTCAAGCGCGGGGCCTTTTCTAAATGCCTTGCCGATAATCCTGATGTCTATGCAGCGTGGCAGCACGATTCCCGGGAAGTCTTAGGGAGAACGCCGGGTACACTACTCTTGACAGAGGATGACATCGGACTTCGATACGATATTACGCCGCCGAGTTGGGCGGAAAAACACATTGAGACGATCGAGCGCGGAGACGTGCGAGGGTCGTCTTTTATTTTTCGCGCAACTGTGGAGGAATGGGACGAGACGAACAGTGATATGCCGATTCGCACCATTACCGAAGCGGAGTTGTTTGAAGTAAGCCCGGTCACAACACCGGCATATCCGCAGTCAACCGTTGGTATCCGATCAGCCGAAGAAGTGTTCCAAAACCGCAATCATAGTGATGAATCGATCTTAGGCTACACGGATGAAGAAATTGACATGATCATGCTTGAACACGATTTGCGAATGAAAAAACTTAACCTTTAGGGAGATGATCGATTTGAAAAACCTGATCGAACTGAGAAAGAAGCTTGCTGCCAAGAAAGATGAAATGCGCACGATGATCCAAGGCGCGCAAGGTGAAAAACGCAGTTTCACGGATGAAGAAGAAACGAAATTCACCGCTTTGGAGGGCGAGGCTCGGGACCTTGAAAGCGAAATTAAAATGGAAGAGCGGGCGCAGGCCTTGGCAATGTCCGCAGGCGGCACCAAGCGTACAGCGGACGACCCACAACATGAATCTGAATTCCGCAGCTTCGGTGATATGGTGAAAACATATCGAGAAAATCCGCATGACGAACGTCTTAAAGAATACCGCGAGCTGGCTATGAAAGCGAACACCAGCGGCGGTATTTTTGTACCTCCGCAATTTTCGGCGCAACTCTTTGAGGTCACCCCAGAATCTGCAATCGTGCGTCCTCGTGCCTTGGTAATTCCTGCTGATGACGATACGCCGGATGCAAGCATGACTTTCCCGGCGCTTGATCAAGGAACGGGAAGCAACATGTACGGCGGTGTCGAGGTCAACTGGATTGGCGAGGGCGATGAAAAGCCGGAAACAAACGCTAAGTTTAGAGATTTGAACCTAACACCTCATGAAGTAGCGGGTCATATTGTCGTCACGGACAAACTGCTGCGCAACTCGTCGGCCATCAATACCATTGTCGCCCGGTTGTTCCGTGGGGCCATTGCAGCTGCCGAGGATGACGCCTTCCTGTATGGTAACGGAGTAGCCAAGCCGCTTGGTGCAATTAATTCCCCAGCTAGTGTAACTGTGGCACGGAAAACGGCCGGACTTATTACGTATCTCGACATTGTCGGTATGCTGGCGAAAGTGAAGATGGGTGGCAACCTTGTTTGGGCTGCTTCGCAGTCGATCCTTCCGCAATTACTCACAATGAAGGATGATGCCGGGAATAACATTTTCCAGCCGAACATTGCAGATAAAATGACCGGCACACTTCTTGGGTATCCGATCCGATTCTCCGAAAATTCGCCGATCCTGGGCGAAGCGGGCGACTTGGTGCTCACGGACTTTGGTTACTACATGATTAAAGACGGGGCGGGCATCTTCATTCAGGCTTCCGAACATCCATTGTTCAAGCAAAACAAAACGATTATCAAAGCGTTCTGGAACGTGGATGGTAAGCCTTGGTTGAATGGTCCGTTGACACTCAAAAATGGCTATGAAGTTTCACCGTTTGTGAAGCTGGGCATTCCTCAACCTTAATCATCAAGCCCGGCCTAGTCCGGGCTCCTATTCTATTTGAAAGCGAGTGGGATATATGGCAGAGAAAACAAAGTTTTACCACGTCACCAATGACTTTGTAGACAAGGAAACGGATGAAGTTATATCCAAAGGGTCCATCTATGAAGCGGACGAAGACCGAGCAGCGCTGTTGAAAGCCGCGGACGTCATCGGGAAGGAAGCAACTAAAGCCGAGATTGACGAGGCCAAGAAAGCAGCGGCGAAGGATACGGATGGTGGCAAAGATGCTGGCAAGTCTAAATAAGACTAAGCCCTTTCTTGGGGTATCTCTGGACGATACGTCACAGGACCTTGAGATTATTTTAGCTTTAAAGGCAGCATCGGCGGCCATTGAAAGGGAAACGAATCGGAGTTACGAACACAAGCCATATCGGCAAACGCTGGACGGCTCTGGAACGCAATTCCTCCGGCTCCGAAACTTTCCCGTTCATTCCGTTTCCATGCTCAAGGTCGAGGGGAAGGAACAGGATTCCGGTTCTTTCGTGATTGAGTCGGAAAACGGCATGCTGTTTCGGCGCACTGGCTGGCCCTGTGGCTCCCGTTTGATTGATGTGGAGTATTTGGCCGGGTACATCCTGCCAAGCGACGAGGCGGGCGCACCAGAAGCCACGTTGCCGGAAAATATCCAACTGGCCTGTATCATGTTCGCTCAGATGCTGCTACGTTCCCCGGGTGTGAAGTCGGAGCGGGTCGGTGATATTTCCGTGACCTATGACGATAGTAAAGGCCTTCCGGACGTTGTCAAAGCGCTGATTCAGTTATGAGGTGATCATACATGCCGAAGAAGAAACGCCGGAGTTACCGGCGGGCGAACATAGAGGTCACAGAAGAAACGTATCTGCCGGGAATCATAGACGCGCTGCAGGAGCTGGTCACCAAAGAGGTTCATATCGGTGCGCAGGGCGATGAAGAACTTGCAATGATCGCCGGTATTCACGAATACGGTTCATTGAAAGCGGGCATCCCGGCCCGTTCATTTATCGGAGCGGGGAAAAAGAAGGCCCAAACCCCGATTTCTCGCGTGGTAAAAGAGGGCGTTGTCGAATTGGTGACCGGGAACCTTGAAACGGATGACTTGCTGCGAAAGATCGGCGATGTCGGCAAGGATCGGGTGCTCAAGAACTTCGATAAAATGCGGACGCCCCCACTATCTCCGCTCTATGCGAGACGGAAGGGGAACAAGAAGATTCTGCGGGATGAAGAACAGCTTCGAGAGTCAATTACTGCCGTGGTTGTCAAGAAGAAGGGAGGGCGTCGGCGTTGATGTTCCGTTTTAACTCCATCGTTAGAAAGTACGAAAAGCCTTACGTTCTGGTACGACCGGGCGAGGATCAAGGTTATGACGAATACGGCGACCCGATTCCGGCCCAGCCCGTACGGGTACCGTTAAGAGGTCTTTTTCAGCCGGTTTCGGCGGATTTGCAACTGGCCGAGGGCGGGAACTACACAGCGGAAGACCGGGCGCTCTATACGTCACACCGGCATGATCCCGGCGATCTGATCGAATACCAAGGCGATCAATACACCATCGATATGCCGGAGGGCCGAGATTACCGGGATACCAACAAATACATCGCGAAAAAGAGGGTTGTCAATGATCCCGTACAATGAAATCCGTAAGCTGCTTGTAAAAGAGCTATCAGGGTTTACCGGCCTGCAGGTCATTAACATGAACGGCGGCGGCAGCATCCCGAAAACGGCGTTTCTGACGTATCATTTCGAACCCGGATTTGAAAAAGTTCGCGGATTCCCAATTGAGGTTCATAAAGGCGATCATATCGAACAGGTGGAGACGGTGGAATTCACTGTCTCTTTTATGTCGTACGCCGATGATCATCCCATCAGCATGAACAATGCCCTGCTGGCTCGGGAATGGTTCAGAACCGATGGCCGTGAAATCTTGAAAGATGCCTATTGGATCATCGTTCACGAGGTCGGCCACGTAGAAAATCGGGATATCGCCATAGGGGAAGAGTGGGAGCGGCGGCACGGGTTCGAAGTGGTGTTCCGCATGCCGGATGTGTCCCAAAGAAAACTCTACACGATTGAAAAAGTAAACATAGAAGGAGCTGGTACCATTGTCAGCAATTAAAGACGTAACGGTCATTATTGATATCCAAAAGCCTTCGCCGGTCGTCGGTTTTGGTAAACCGCTGATCATCGGCACATCCGCCACGGCCAAACCGTACAAAACATACACCGAATTGTCCGAAGTAGCTACTGAGTTCACTACGAGTTCCGAGGTGTACAAAGCAGCGAAGGCGATTTTTGACCAGGATAACCGGCCGCCGGAGCTCGCGGTGATGCTGCGCGAGACAGCCGGGACGTGGGATGATTTCTTGCCTACGATTTTTGATAAGGATTGGTACTTTGCCGTATGCACGCGCAGCACATTGGAAGACATCACGGCCATTGCCGATGCGATCGAGGCCGCGGATGCAAGACAGTTTGCGGTGAGTACAAGCAGCAAGGATGACTTAACATCCATTAAGGCCAAGGACTACAAGAACACCTTTGCGTTCTATCATACGAACATTGACAATTACCCGGAGGCGGCATTGGTCGGCGAAGCGGGTTCAAAGCCGGTAGGAAGCATTACATGGAAGGGTCAACGCTTGAAAGGGATTCAGCCTTTGGATATTACGGCAGCTGAGCTGCGGGAGATTCATAATCTCGGAGCGATTACCTATGTAACCAAAGCGGGCGATCCGGTGACATCGGAAGGCAAGACGGTATCCGGTGAGTACATCGACGTTATCCATTCTAAGCACTTTGTCATTCACACGCTGGAATATGAGGTCCAGAAGCTGTTCAACAATGCGCGTGACCGCAAAATTGGATATGACAATACAGGCATCGCCCAAATCGAAGGTGTGGTCCGTACGGTGCTGCAGCGCTGCTTGAATCAAGGCATTATCGCCCGCGGGTCGGATGGCGTCGGATTGTACAGCACAACGTTTAAAACACGGGAGCAAACGACACCGCTTGAGCGGGCCAGCCGGGTTTATAACGGAGGCGCATTTGCTTTTGAGCTGGCCGGAGCGATCCACGAAACCACAATCAAAGGCGTAGTAACCTACTAAGGAGGGAAACCAAGTGGCGACAACTTATGATCCGAAGGATTTGACAGTTATGGTCAACGGCGTATATCTTACCGGGTTTAGTGAGGATATGGCCGAATTCGAAAAAGATGAAGATGGTTACGAGGTAAAAGTCGGAGCGCAAGGGGATGTTGTTCGTTCCAAAATCAATAACCCTTTGGCAACACTGTCCATTACGCTTCTTTCCACAAGCCCGCAAGTGTCCATGCTGGATAAACTGGCCGTTTCCGATGAATTGGTGCCGGTCTCAATTATCTATAACGGCGATCCGAAGGAGACCATCACAGTGACGGAAGCTTATATCAAGAAACCGGCTGCACGGTCCTACGGCACCGAAGCCGGAGACCGGGAATATGAAGTGCAGTGCCTGGATGCAACATACAGCTAAACCAAACCAAAACATGAAAAGGGGTATATCAAATGTCTAATTTCAAGCAGAAAACCTATACATCTAAATCCGGTACGGAATATGTATTCCAGTTCCCGGGCGTCCGGTCTGTCTCGAAAATCAACGATGCCAGCAAAAACAAATTCGGCGTAGTCATGGAAGAAAGACTCTCTGATGAAATGCTCAAGCACGTCATTGTTTCTCCGAAACTTAAAATTGATGATTTCCCTTCCTACCAAGAATATATGGAGGTCATCAACGCTGCCTATGCGTTCATTTCTGGCAAGGATGGTGATGGCAATGACGATCAGCAAGCCGGAAGCGGAGAAGAGGGCTAGAAACAACTGGAATATGTGGCGGCTGCTGCTGTCCGACATGAACATCACCTATCGTGATCTCGACCTGATGGATGACGATGACATCATGGAGGCAAATGCAGCTCTGGACATCCACATCAAACAACAGAAAAAAGACTAGCAAAAGAAGTGAGCGCCCGCGGGCGCTCCTTTTTGGTTTGGAAAGGGGGTGTGTAGCGGGTGGCAGTAATCAGTAACCTAATGTTCGCGGTCGGCTTTAAGGTCGCCGATGGTGCCTTAAGGAAAGCAGACAAGCAAGTGCAGCAAATGGAACAGAATTGGGCGGCTGTAGGGGTTGCTGCTGGTGTCGTAACGGCTGCGGTTGTTGGTATTGGTGTAGCATCGGTTAACGCGTCCAATGAGTTCAATGATTCTATGAAAACAATACAGATGGCAACCGGTATGACAGCGGAGCAGATGGAAGAAACGAAGGCCGTTGCTACGGACCTGTACAATGATAATTTCGGGGAAAATTGGCAGGACCTTGGCAGCGCGATTGCAAGTGTGAAACAGATTACCGGGGATACCGGCGATGCTCTGGAAAGCACGACCCGGAATGCATTGCTGCTCCGGGATGCGTTTGGCTATGAGGTTAACGAGTCGGCACGAGCAGCCAAGACGATGATGGAAAACTTCGGCATCTCATCCGAAGAAGCATTTAATTTGGTGGCTCAAGGGGCGCAGCAGGGCCTTGATTTCTCGGGTGAACTCATTGATACCATTAATGAATATTCGCTGCAGTTTAAGGCGCTTGGTTTTGATGCCAATGAAATGTTTGATACGTTGGCAGCGGGATCGGCAGAAGGCGCATTTAATTTAGATAAGGTAGCGGATGCTGTCAAAGAATTTGGTATCCGGTCCAAGGATGCCGGTGATACTGGCGCAATCGAAGCGTTTGAAATGCTTGGTCTCAACGCCGATCAGATGATGCGTACCTTTGCCGCTGGTGGACCAGCTGCGAAAGATGCATTTACGCAGATTACCCGAATGATTGGGGATATTGAAGATCCGGTAGCGCAAAACACCGTAGCTGTTGGGTTGTTCGGCACCCAGTTTGAAGACCTGCAGAAAGATGTCATCACCGCTATGGGGTACGTTGACAGTCAGTTCGACATGACCATTGATAAGATGGGTGAGCTGAATGACATCAAGATGAACACGCCGGGGGAAGCGTTTGCCCGGATTGGTCGGCAGATGGAGACGGGGATCCTAAAACCATTGGGTGACAAGTTAATGCCATACCTGCTGGAATTTGCCGAATGGCTAGAGGCCGCGGGGCCCAAGATTACAGAAGTCGGCGGAGCTATTATGGATACGTTAGCGAAGGGGTTTGGTATCGCAGGCGATACAGCAAAGTTTCTCGCGGAAAATATAGATGTTATTGGCCCAGCATTAGGGGCGTTCGCAATCATAATAGGCATTAAGCTTGTTCCTGTGTTATGGGCTATGTCTGTAGCTGGATGGGCTGCGGTTGCTCCGTGGCTGCCGTTCATTGCTATTGCCTTGGCTGTAGCTGCGGCGGTCGCTGGCGTGATTCTGATATTCAAAAATTGGGGAGCAATAAGCACATGGCTAACCAATGTTTGGAACACCTTTAAAACATGGGTGGTCGGTCTATTCACCTCAGTTGGAGAGTTCTTTATTACCTGGGGGAATATCATCTGGAATGCCATTACCTCTGCCGTCATGAATATTGTGAATACCGTGGTTGCAAACTGGCAGGCGTTTAGCGCGATGACACGAGCGGTATTCAATGCGATTGTCGGGTTCTTTACAAGCACATGGAATTCCATTTGGAGCACTATTACCAATATCGCCAATAACATTGCATCGTTCGTCAACGGCGTATGGGAAAAGATCAAGACAACAGCAACCAACACATGGGAAGGGATATCCACGGGCCTATCCAATATGTGGACGAACGTTAAAAATAATTTCGCTAATGGCGTAAACTTCATCACCGGCCTGATCAATGACATGATTGCCAAGATCAATAGCGCATTATCGATCAAACTGCCGGACTGGCTGGGCGGTAAGGAATTCGCCATTAACATTCCAGAAATCCCGGAAATCCCGGTCGATGGCAGCCACGCCAACGGTCTTGCGAATGTGCCGTTTGATGGATACGTTGCGGAGCTGCATGAAGGGGAACGGGTACTGACGGCAGAAGAGAACAAGGCATATTCGGCCGGCAGCGGGGATTCCTCTTTGGCACCGGCTCGAGCGAGCAGCGCAGGTGGCGCAACATCCCGGCAAGAAATCAGCCTGAACATTAATTTGAATGGATCATCTGTTGGTCCGGCAGAAAAATCGGTGCTGCTTGCAGAAATCAATGCTCTGTTTGAAAGCGTCATGCGCCGAAACGGTTTGGAGGTGGCAACGGACTAATGGCAACCATTAACGGGCATTATCTCTTGGTTGAAGATGAGTCGTATGATTTTTCCATTGACGTTACGGATCAGCCGGTGGAAAAGGACATCGATGTCACGGACCATGTACAGCGGAAGCCGCGCGTCCTTTCCTTGACCGGGGTCGTGGTAGAGAATGCGGCCAAATTTGAAGCGTTTCTAAAAGATGCGAGTGAGAAAGGAAGCATCGTTCGCTATGTTGGCCGGACGACATTCACGGGTCTGATCACCGGTTTTGCACCAACTCGGAATTATAAGAATGCGACCGGGTTTGCTTACTCGTTGACCATTAAGGAAATCCGGGTCGCAACAACCTCTTATGTTAATGACTTGCCATTGCCAGTGAAAGCCCAGACGGTCAAGATCGTCAACTCCGGGACAAAGCAGACCAAGGACAAAAAGAAAAGCAAAAAAAGTTCCAAAACGTCTAGCAAGAAGACTTCGAAAAAATCCACGAAAGAGAAAGTGGAAAAGGTCAAATTTAAGCCGGGCAGCCCGTGGGCGAATTGAGGTGACACATGGAGTACATCGACATTGAAAAAGAACAAACACCCTATCGCTTTGATATTTCACTTGCAGAAGAGAATTTTACTTTTGAGGTCCATTACAATGCCGAATATGACTTTTTCACGGTGGACCTAGAGCGTGACGGGGATGTTTTGGCGGTCGGTGAAAAGCTGGTCTATGGAATGCCGCTATTTTATGACATCATGGATAACCGATTCCCCAAGCTGCCGATCGTGCCGTTTGACGAATCAGACAAAAGCAGAGCTGTGACATGGGAGACGCTCGGGAAAAGTGTCTTTTTATATGTGATTGAAGGTGAGGATGATGAATAATTTCGGTCGGGTGGCCGAGGTCATGACGGAGAACATGAAGTTTTCTATGGATGATTTCAACATTGAGGCGACAATCCCTTTTGATAACGATACGCTGCCGAATGAGGCGGAGATCAAGATATGGAACCTTTCGAGTGACACCCTGAACAACATCAAACGAAATAAGGTGCTGATGATGAATGCCGGGTACCGGGATGATTCCGGTGTTGTTCTTCACGGCTATATTTCCAGTGTGAAGACTCAGCGGGACGGCGTGGACAAAATCACGATCATCAATGTGCTTGATTCGCAAGACCTGTCGAAGCGGGAGGTTAAGGAAATCGCCTACGCCAAGGGCACACTTGCCAGCCACATCATTAAGGAAATGGCCCGGTATATTGGGTTGCCTGTGGCTCAAATGCAACTCAACCAAGATTACCGTTATCAGGACGGCTACACGGCCAAGGGTCCAGTGACTGAAATCATTTCCAAGGTGGCGAAGGATTGCGGTACATCGGTTTACATCAATAAAGGAAAATTGTATGTGCGCAGCCTCCGAAAGGGCGGGGATAGCGTATTTAATCTGACCAAGAAAACCGGATTAATCGAGTCCCCCGAGTATTTCGAAGACAACGGCGCAAGAGGGTATAACGTGAAATCTCAGCTGCAGTACCGTATTACTACGGCTTCGGTCATCAATCTGGAAAGCGAACAGTTTAGCGGCAAGCTGCATGTTCGAAGCGGTAGCCATCACATCAGCCGGACAGGCGATTTTTCAACGGAGATGGAGGCGTTGTTATGAGCAAAGCAGATGCAGCGGGCACTTTATCCAAGCTTATAGATGGATTCGTTAACCGAGCCATGGCCGGGGTACATGTGGCGATTCCGTGCCGCGTGGTGATGTTTGATGAAACGACATGCAGGGCGGATGTGCAGCCCCTTGTGAGAACGGGGGACGATATGCCTGCTGTCCTTCAATCCGTTCCGTCTCTTGGTCGAAAGCGGAAGATCGGGTCGGATATCGACGTCGAGAAGCCATTCTATGAAAAAGGCGATGTGGTTTATGTGGTATGTGCGGACCGGGAAATTAAGAATACATTACGCGGTCAAGTGGCCGCGCCGGACAGCACCCGGGTGCATGACATCAATGACGCCGTAATAGTGGGGGTGTTCCTATGATTTCACTGAAAGTGGATGACACCGGGGACCTTGTCTTCACCGGCGGCGAGTTGGATACGATCGAAGGCCCCGAAGAATTGGCACAATGCTGCCGGTTGGGCATCGGAACCAATAAAAATGAATGGTTTCTAAACCCGGAAATGGGAATTGATTTTAAGTTATTCCTTGGTAAAGACGTCAATGAAGCGCAAATGATGGACGAACTGACAGCCGGATTGCTGCAGGAGGCCCGGATCCAGTCTGTGGAGAATGTGGAGTTCACCATCAATCCTAAATCCCGGACGATGCTTGTTACATTTACGGCAACCGGGACGGATGGGGAAACGATTCAAGAAGAGGGGGTGATAGTCGGTGCTGGATAGAACCGGATTTAAACGGCGGCGATTCCAAGACTTGTATGACGAAATCGAAGACAAGGCCAAGGAAGCCTTTGGAGATAACATTAATACGTCTGAACGCTCGCCGCTGGGAATCATCCTGCGGCTTTTTGCATGGTTCTTGGCGATGATTTGGGGCACCGCCGAGGACGTTTATAACAGCGGATACAAGAACACGGCCCAAGGTAACAATCTGGACCGTCTTGGACCTTATTCGGGGGTCACACGCATATTGGAACAATGGGCGACCGGGACCGTTTTAGTCTCAGGAACCCCGGGCCGGACCGAGGATACAGGATTTCAGGTTGCCACGGAAACCGGTATTTATTTTGAGACGACGGAACCTTTCACGGTGGGTACCGACGGCACAGCGACCGTGCCAGTTGAGGCTCTAGAACCCGGTTCAAAGGGCAATGTAGCTGCCGGGTCGATTGTGATTATTGTGAATCCGAATCCTGATATCACGGCCGTAACGAACCCGGAGCGCACCCAAGGCGGACGGGAGAAGGAAACGGATGACGAGTTTAGAGACCGGATGGATCAGGCGGTGGCCGGGGGTGGCGCTGCTTCCTTGGATGCCCTTCGCGGCGCGCTGCTACGTCTGGAAAATGTGCGTGCGGCTGCCGTGATCGAGAATAACACCATACAGACGGACAGCGCCGGACGCCCTGCTAAATCCTATCAAGCGTACGTGCTTGGGGGAGACGATCAAACTATAGCCCAGACGATATTTGATAAGGGCGCGGCCGGAATTGAATCTCATGGAGACATTGCCATGCAAGTCATGGACCTTGGCGGCTATCCGCATACCGTCAAATTTAGCCGAGCGGAGGAAGTCCCTTTGCAAATCGAAGTGAATGTTACCCGAAATGACAGTTACCCGGCGAATGGTGATGATTTAATACGATCCGCCTTGGTCCGGTATGTCGGCGGTGAGGATGGCGGCAGCTATTACAACGGCCTGAACATGGGTGCCCAAGTAGTGTATACGCGGCTGATCAGTGCGGTGTACAGCGTCACCGGCGTTGAAGATGTTGACATCCGGGTAGGAACCGGCGGAACGATGGGGACGGGTAATGTTGCGATTGAGCCTTTCCAAGTCGCGCAAGTGAAAGCTTCTGATATTGAGGTGACCAGCCATGTTTAGTTTTAAGGATATGCTGCGGCGGTTTGCCGATGCCTACAATAAGGATCCACATAGCAATCTCGGTAAATTGATCGGCATTCTACATGGCCAACTGCAGCAGGTAAATGACAGCCTTGAACGAATCCGGGAATGGCGGTCTATTGATGATGCAGAAGGAACTACATTGGACCGGATAGGGGAAAACATCGTGCAAACACGCGGGGCTTCCACGGATGAAGTTTACCGGGTGCTTCTTAAATCCAAAATTGCGCGTAACCTTTCCAAGACTGACGTGAATACGATCATTCAGGTCCTATCCCTTGCGCTGGACTGCCCGTATTCTGACATCCGTATTGTCCAAAAGTTCAACGATCCATCAGAGCCGGAACCGGCTGCTATATCGCTGATCAAGGTTCCAACCAAACGGCTAAATGAAGTTGGGATGTCACCCTTACAGTTCGGACAGATCATTCAAAAAACGGTTGCGGCGGGTGTCCGGGTAGCTCAAATCGAGTTGACCGGGACGTTTCAATTCTCTTCGAAATATGCGGAGCTCGAAACCGGTCCGACTGGATTTGCAGACGAGGCAATGACGACAGGCGGGACCTTGGGGGAAGTTTATATCCCGGGTAACGATTACCCATTACCAATATAGGAGGGATTACCTTGGCTTTTGATAAACAAGTTCCTACTTGGAGCGCCCCCGGTGTGGAGCCTCCTGAATCGAAGAAGCAGGAAGGATGGCAAGTGAACGATAAACCGCCTGCCGCATGGTTGAATTGGTTTATGACGTTGTCTTCGGAATCCATCAAGGAGTTGCAAGAGAAGGCTGCAGAGAAGATTGACATCGGGGGATATGGGGTTACATCGAACAATGGTAACGCTTATGCAGTAACATTGAACCCTGCCCCAACGGAACCACTACCAGCGGGATATCGCATAACGATTAAAATAAATGCCGCGAGCACGGGCGCCCCGACACTTAATATTAACAATATCGGGGCTAAACCTGTGTTAAAAGCAAATGGCAGTGCAGCTAGCTTCAAAGCAAACGGTGTTTATACATTGGTTTATGACGGTACGTCTTTTTTCTTACAGGGGGGTGAAGGGGGGGAGGTAGGAACAGCGACTGCACCGGATGTACTACAAGGTAAAACGTTTCCTGGGGAAGACGGTCTGATTGTCGGTACCATGCCACATCTCACAGGCATTAGAAATGCTACTGGAACTGCAAAATGGGGTGATGGAGCATTAGCTGTATATCCCGAGAAAGGATATCAGAAAGGCGGCGTCGGTGACGGTGAAATCAAGGTGTCTCCTGCACAATTACAAGCCGCTGAAGGTGCACTTTCTCCGGGCAATTTACCGAAAGACGTTTCGATTTTTGGATTTTTGGGTGTTTTGGAACGTATGACCACAGCGGAAAAGCAAGCTATAGCTAATGCGATTACCGGCAAAGGTGTAGCAGCTTCAGTTAATGATACAAATACTGTTTTAGCAAATAAAATTGGGCAGATTAGAATATCTCCACGTAAAGCGTCAGGTCAAACCAATGCGTCAAACAGTTTGTACGGTATTACTTTTACAAATGGTAATACGGGAACCGTTTATGCGGTAACTGTTAATGGACTTGATTTTACACCCAGAGTAATAATCATTAGTGATGGAGGTTACAGAGTTCTTGGCTACTATAGTGTGGATATAGGAGCTTTCACACAAAAAATACGCAGAATGAGCGATGATATAACCGAAACATTAGATTATTTTATTTCGGGGAACTTGTATGTTAATAGTTCTGGGTTCAGACTTCCTGCCGGACCATTCAGCTATACAGCTGGAATGAGTTTTAATTGGTACGCTTATGAATGATAAAGAAGGTGAATGTGTATGAATATAGGCGCTAAAATTTACTTTGACAAAAGTACTGGTAATGTAATATTGAACACCCGTGATCGGACTGGAGACATTGTAGAAACTACTCGTGAACAAGATTTCGAGGTGTATGTCGAACTATCTGAACGTGTCCCCGAAACGGTTGAGATGGTCCAGTTAGAATATGGGGCGTATGCTGAAGATTATGCTCAAGGTGGAGCAATAACACGGATTGACTTAGAAACTCTCAAACCACTCTTTACGTATCGTGATCCTGAACCAGAGGTGCCACAAGAACCGCGAAAACCCTTAACTACCGAGGTCGACGAGCTGAATACAACGATCGGAACACTCTTACTGGATAACGCCAATGATAAGGCGACCATATCATCCCTTGAGGATACAGTGGGGACTTTGCTCTTTGAAGTGGCAGCACTGAAGGGAGGTGCAGGGTAGATGTGGTATTCGATCGTCAAACGCTACTATGATAATGAACATCCGTTATACAATTCCGAAAGCTTAAAGACTTTTGTTGTGGCAAAGATGATCACTCCAGATGAATACAAGCAAATCACAAACGTTGATTATGCAGCATAGAGCGCCGTAAGGCGTATTTTTTATGCCCCTGGGTGGTCCGGGGGCTATTTTTAATACAGAGAAATGATTGGGGGACGAGGGGATGACAACAACACAAGGGGTGGGTGACGTGCACGATGTAAACACATTGGTTAGTTTGCAAATTCAGCTCGCCAGAATTGAAGAGACTTTAAAACCATTAGCGGCATTGGTGCCGTCGGTGGCCGATGTCAAAGAGACGTCCCGGGAAGCATTGACATGCGCGCAGCAGGTGAAGCAGAAACTTGAAGGGCTGGAAGTTGAATTTAATCAGACGAAGATCATCGCAGAGGAAGCTCTACGGAAAGCAAACGCTGCGCTTGAGACGCAAAAGGCGCAGGCAGAGGACCAGAAGTGGTTTAAGCGTACGTTCTACGGGGTGGTAATCACCGGCATTGCTGGTGGAATCGTCGCTGCGGTCTGGACTGGTATCAAACTAGCTGCAATTAATTAATAGGAGGATGAACGAATATGGAGTGGAACGTGATTTTCGATTTGATTGACCCGCGGTTGTTTATCGTGGTAGCTGTTTGCTGGATTATTGGTGGAGTATTGAAGAAAACGCCGAAGGTGCCGGATTGGAGTATCGTTTATATCGTCGTCCTAGTCGCTGTATGGTTGGCTATTGGTCTTCTCGGGTGGTCGGTTGAAAACTTGATCCAAGGGATTCTGGCCGGTGCCTTTGCTGTGCTTGGACATCAATTCGTTAAGCAAGGTAAAGAGGGAGTGGAAACCAATGCAGAGCAGAAATAAGGGCAATGTCCAAGGGATCGACGTTTCCCATTGGCAAGGTAAAATCAACTGGCAGCAAGTAAAGGCAGATGGCAGAGAGTTCGCTTTCATCAAAGCAACTCAAGGAACGGCGCGTGTGGATCCACGATTTTATGAGAATGCGAAGGGGGCGCGGGGAGCTGGGCTTTTGGTGGGTGCATATCATTTCATGGATGCTATCACAGTACAAGCAGCGAAGCAGCAGGCTACCCATTTCGCAGAGACGATGAAGAAGGCCGGTGATGTGTTCGAATTGCCGCCGGTGATGGATTACGAGAATAACCCGGGTAATCTCAACAAGGCTACTATCAACGTCATTGCATTGGCATTCCTGAACGAGGTGGAGCGACTTACAGGCTGCCGGCCGATGATCTACACGGGCAATGCTTTTGCCGTCAATTTTGACACATCCCTTGGATCATATCCATTGTGGATTGCACGATACAGTAATACCCGAGTGCCGGATGATCGGGCAGCATGGAAACGCTGGACTATCTGGCAATTTAGTGATTCTGGCAAGGTCCCGGGTATTAGTGGCAACGTGGACCTGAATGAGTTCGACGGCACGCTGAATGATTTGAAGGCGTGGGCGAAGAAGATGAAACAGAAGGAAGACGCGGCTGCGGTGAGCGACAAGGTGAAAGTCATCGTGGATGGTAAGAAGATCAAAGACGGTAAACTAGTGGACGGAGTGACATACGTTCCACTGCGAGATGTTGGTGAAGCGCTGGGAGCAAAGATTGGATGGGACCAGAATACCAAGACAGCTACACTTAGTACAAAGGTATAAACCACTGTCGAGCGGCTATACTCATATTGAGTGATGATTCTTCCCTGTTGAACATTACTCGTCTCCACTTAGTTATTAGAGTTAACGTGGAAAGAACCCCTCGGCTTAGGCTGACGGGGTTCTTTTTTGCGTTCAGGCCTGATATAATACAAACATACATTCGCATGAAGGAGATGGACAAAATGCTGCCTGATTTCGAACGTAAGTTACTTCGAATCCTTATAAATTACCCGAGTCCAGTACATAACAGCCGCATGCCTGATTTTAGACGGATAGAAAGGATGACCGGGCGGCTCCGTCCAGATATACTGATAGGGCTCCAATACCTTGAGCATCAAGGGTTCATCGTGTGGCCGGATAAGTCCACGACAGATGGTATCCTGATCATTCGGACAGAAGATCTAGAGAAATCGCCGCCTAAGATGAGAAACATAGACTATTGGACATATTAAAACCCCTACCGGCTTAGTGCTGGAAGGGGTTCTTTAGATTATATAGATGATAACAGTTCACTCTTTTTGGCTTGATATTCTGTTTCGGTTATTATTTTTTTCTCGTAGAGCTCGTTTAATTTCTCAAGCTTGGTAAAAGCGTCTGCTTTATTAGGTGTGTTTTCAGGAGTCTGATTACCGACCTCTTTTGGGCGAGAAATACTTTCTCTAATTAAAGCGGTTATAAGTCTTGACTCTTCATAATCCATATTGTCAATGAATGCTTCATTACCCATGGCAAGGATTTTTATTTTCCCTAAGAGCAGAGGGGGAACCTTTTCATTTTCAATCGAGGTTATTTTATCAAAAGTGAATTCTTCTGTTTTGGATCCTCCAAAGAGAACTTTAGTTAATAAAATCACTCTCGAGTCAGTCACCACAATAATACCAGGCGTTTTATTATACCTTCCCTTTGCGATCTCGGTGATTCTTTCTTGAGAGAGAAGGATTTTCGGTAGTTCTTTAACCTCTGACATTTTAGACAGTTTGGAGTTACCTTTTACCGATTCGATTTGCTCTTTAATCTCGTCTAAATTTGGCAATATTTACACCGCCCTTTTTTTGTTCCATTTTACCAGCATGACAGAGATGTTTCTACATTAATAATACTTCATTAAGTATTTAGGTCTTTTCGAGGCTTTTTCACAAGGGTTCTGTCATACAAAAATGGCTTACCGTGATACATCCATCTTTCCGATTGCTTTTCTTTCTTATATATAACAAGTTTAATCTCCAAATTCGCGACCTTTTTCTGAAACTGTGAAGCATATTTTTTGCACCATTTTAATCCTGATTCTTCACTTTCACTATGATAGGTTCTAAGAATGAATCCATTTACAGTCATCTCGAATTTACACATACTCACGCTGTTTCAATCCCCTCAATATGTATTCCATAAAGCCTCATTAGACCCTTTTCTATCTTCATATATACTTATATCAAGTCCCAGGTACTTACGCATTAGAATAGAAGCCTCAGCAGAAATAAACTCCCATCTCAACTCCATTTCAGATTCATATCCTCTACATTTAAACCGTGTCATCAAACCATCAGAAGTCTTGCTTTGTGATGTTATTTTTAGTCCGCGCTCAAAAAAGTGTCTCTTTGCATAATGAAAATCCTCGTTTGCTCGTTTGATTGCAATTTTGAGGAAATCTGTATAAGGTTCTGGTGACTTGAAATGTTGTTCGATAATCTTTGAATCACGTTCGAATGCAGAAATGATAAAGGGAAGTATTGCATATCGTTTGACATGAAAACGATCTTCATGTGAGATAGCCTCCAAAATACTCAAGTATAGCCCCTCCTATACATCGGGATCATACGTTCTATGATATCTTTTCACAAACATGAAAACAAGGCTTGATAAGAACTTATGTTCGTAGTAATATGATTTCAACACACATCAGAGGTGACATTCTATGGAAACTTATTCATTCATTTGTGAACCTGTGACAAATAACAGAGAAGTTAAGAGTGTGATAGCAAGACATGAATCAAAAATGAAGTCGCCGTGTTATGTTAGCTTGTTAACGGATAAAGGCGTAAAGAAATACTACGCTGAAAAAAGCAATTTATCTTTGAAAGATGCCGGATGGATTGTGGTTGAAAAATGAGTGGATATGAACATAGTTTAAATAAGGTATATTTTACCAATTGAGGGGTAGAGGAAATAGAGGTATAATTTAACAAACCGGAGCAAATTGCTCTGGATGTCTCAAGAGGGTGCGGTATTCCCGCTACTTACTCTTCTATCCACTCATACAGATTTTCCATGCTGCACTTAAGTATTTTCGAGGCGATATACATATCCTCAGGCGACATCGTTCTTTCGTTTCGGCAGAAATGTGAAATCATCCTAGGGTGTCTTCCAGACCTAACGGCGTAGTCATTTTGTGACATTCCCCTAGCTATGAGCAGATCAGGAAGTAAGCATCTCCCTCTGGAGACGCGTTTCAATTTGCTTGCTCCTTTCGAAGGACGGTGATTCAAGGATAAATTTTACCATGATATCTCTTGAGGTGTAAGTACAACGAGAAAATACGGAGGCGGAGTCGTATGAATAAGGGGAGTAAATACAGGCGGGGCGATTCGATAGGCTTAAAAGAACTAAGGGAGTTCAGAGGATTAACTATTGAGTCGGCGGCAAAATCAATTGGAATAAGTGGGTATCAACTTGATCACTACGAAAATAATCCTGGCGATACACCGGTATCTATTGCTATAAAGCTCGCGAGCGTCTTGAATTGTGATTATGACCTTATTACATTCGAAGAATAATAACGTGAAGAGCCCAAACGTCTGCTGGAGACGAAGGGCTCTTTTTTAATTTTCCCCACAATCCACCCACAAAAACACGTTCCAACACCTTCCATCGCATTCCTTCTGTTTCCAACGTGAAATGCCGAGAACCCACGTCATTATTGGATTCCTTCCAAGAATGTCCTCCCGATTCCATCTCTTCTAGATTTATTTCGATATACAAGCTAAAATAGGTGTAATTGTGTGTTAAAAAAGGGGGATGCAGCATGTTGAAAATTGGTTCCCACGTGTCGTTTTCGGACAAGGGATTGCTGACTGCGACGGCTGAAGCCACATCATATGGCTCAAGCTCGTTCATGATATATACCGGCGCACCGCAAAACACGCGTCGCAAGCCGATCGATTCCATGTTTATCGAAGAAGGCAAAGCCGCCATGCAGGAAAGCGGTATTGAGGAGATCGTGGTCCATGCGCCGTACATTATTAATCTCGGATCGTACAAGCCCAACACGTTTGAGCTGGCGGTAAGCTTTTTGCAAGAGGAGATCCGCCGCACGCATGCGGTCGGCGTGAAGAATATCGTTCTCCATCCCGGCGCGTATACCGATAAGGATGCGGAATACGGCATCGACCGAATTGCCGAAGGCCTTAATGAAGTGCTCGGCGGTACGGATGAGACCGAAGTGAAGATTGCACTGGAGACGATGGCCGGCAAAGGCACCGAGATGGGACGCAGTTTTGAAGAAATTGCTTCCATTATTGATAAGGTGAAGTACAATGACCGTTTGGCCATCTGCCTCGACACCTGCCATATTCATGATGCGGGTTATGATATCGTAAATGATCTGGACGGCGTTCTGGAGCAGTTCGATAAGCTGATCGGACTCGACCGGTTAACGGTCGTGCACGTGAATGACAGCAAGAATCCGCGTGGAGCGGGTAAAGACCGTCATACGCCGATTGGAACCGGATGGATCGGCTATGAAGCCATTCAAAGAGTGGTTCATCATGAGAAGCTTCAGGGCAGACCGTTCATTCTGGAGACGCCGTGGATCGGTAAAGATCCGAAAACGCAGCGTCCGATGTATGAGATCGAGATTGCGCTTTTGCGCGGGGATGTGGAAGGCCGTTTCGGGCCGACTTTTGCTCAGCAAGTAGAAGAACTGGGTGCTTTCTTTGCGAAGGAAGGCATCGAATCCCGTTCGTTCGTGCTGGATACCTGGACGCTTCTGAAGAATGATGCCAAAGCCAAAAAGGCCGATCCTCGCGAACCGATGGAGCGCCTGTATGATATGGTCATGGCAGCCGGCCTGCTGTCCGACCTTTCGGAGGAGCAGATCAATCAGCGCCTGATCGCTTGGTTGTCCGGTGTTTCCCTGACTTCATAAGCTTCATTAAATGGCTTTATATTCAGAATACTAAGGCATTCTCGGGATAACGTCCGCAAGTCGCGGCATGTTTTCCTGAGAGGCCGATTGACGTTAATTGCAGATTTAAAAGGAGGATCACCAAGTCTCATGGAAATTCACATCAAGAAGGATCTGCCGTCTGCGGCAGGTCAGTACCCTAATCGCGCCCGCATGCTGATCTCCTGTCCGGATGGACCGGGAATTGTGGCGGCGGTCTCCCAGTTTCTGTACCAGCATGGTGCCAACATTGTCCAGTCTGATCAATATACAATGGATCCGGCCGGCGGCATGTTTTTTATGCGGGTTGAATTTGATCTGGAGGATTTGAACACGAAGCTTCCCCAGCTGGAGGAGTCCTTCCGGGAAGTTGCCGATCAATTCCGTATGGAATGGAATATCTACCATGCGGTCCGTAAGAAACGGCTGGCGATTTTTGTTTCAAAAGAAGATCACTGCCTTGTAGAGCTGTTGTGGCAATGGCAGGCCGGCGATCTGGACGCGGATATCGCACTGGTGGTAAGCAACCATCTGGATATGAAGGAATACGTGGAATCGTTCGGTATCCCGTATCACCACATTCCGGTTACGGCGGATACGAAGCCTCAAGCGGAGCAGCGTCAGCTGGATGTGATCGGCGATGATATCGACGTGATTATCCTTGCGCGTTACATGCAGATTATTTCGCCAACCTTTATCGAACATTACCGCAACCGGATTATCAACATTCACCATTCCTTCCTTCCGGCCTTTGTCGGCGGCAAGCCTTATGCGCAAGCCTATAACCGCGGGGTGAAAATTATCGGAGCAACCGCCCATTATGTAACCGAAGAGCTGGATGGCGGGCCGATTATTGAGCAGGACGTGCAGCGCGTTAGCCACCGGGATGATGTCAACGAGTTGAAGCGTATTGGCCGTACCATCGAACGCGTGGTGCTTGCAAGAGCCGTCAAATGGCATGTTGAGGATCGGATTCTGGTGCATAACAATAAAACGGTTGTATTCAACTAACGGTCTGCGTAAGATTTGCAAGCGTAAGTATGATCAGACAGGAAGACAGCCAGCAGGTTTGGAAACAGAACGAACACGATGGCGAGCGATGCCAGAGTAACCGGGCCTGTGCCTGAGATACAAGTAAGATATGAGGCTGTATTCGGACGATTCATCATAGATAGTACAATGGAGCAGCCTAACACTTTAACGCTGCAATGGATTACCCCTTGATCCCGCTCCTCTTATTGGAGTGGGATTTTTATTTATGGAAGGAAACGTCAAACTTTTTATAGATTCGACTCGTCAATATAGTTGAACTTGTGAAGAGAACCTTTACATACGTCTTCTGAACATAGGTGTCATTTGTCATGAGAAAGCAATTTATATGTGGAGAGGGGAATCATCAGTTGTCGTTTTATACAAAAAAAACGTGGATGTTGCTGCAGATGGTGGCGCTGCTGATTGTTGCAACGTTATCCTTCTCGTTCCCGGCCGGAAACGTCTACGCCGACGGAGCGAAGATTGGCATTCAATCCGAAATGGGTTATCAAGGCAAGATTAAACATGATAAATGGAATCCGCTCAAACTGACCTTAACCAGTGACCGGGATATATCCGGTGACGTGGTCGTGCAGATTCAGAACTACAATGGCTTCGGATATCAAACCTCCTACGTCCAGCAGGTGGACCTGCCGAAGGATACGCCGAAGGAAGTCGTGATCGGCATTCCAGGGGCTGTGCTGAATAAAGATAATAACCAGATCCTGTTCTATGAAGGGTCTTATACCAAGGGGAAGCAGATTCCGTTTGCCTCAGGTAAAAATTACGTGCAGGCTTCTCCATATCAGGGCGCACTCATCGCCGTGTTATCCGATGATCCGGATACAATGAATTTCATGAATGTCCTTAACGGCAAGGGCAACAGCGTGAATGTGTTCCCGCTTAAGAACGCCAGCGTTCCATCGGATGGAATGCTGCTGAACGGACTGGACGTCATCCTGATCAACAATTTTGCTTCCGATACGCTGTCAGAGCCTCAACGCAAGGCGATTACAGATTGGGTGAATGGCGGCGGCACCCTGATTCTGGCCGGCGGCGCTGGATATGCCAAAACAGCGGCACCGTTTGCCGACATCACGCCGGTCGCTGCGGATGGGACCACCACCGTTCATTCGCTGGCTGAGCTGGAGAAGCTTGGCGGGAAACCGCTGAAACTGGATGGGGCATTTACCATTTCCACAGCGAAAGCGGTGGAAGGCGCCCAAATCGGAATTGAAGCGGACGGACAACCTTTGTTTGCCTCGAAAGCCTATGGCCAAGGAAGTGTTCAATATGCGGCCTATGATCTGGCTATGGAGCCGGTGAGCTCATGGGCAGGCCATCCGGATGCATGGGCATCAATATTGCGCAATAGCCTTCCCATGGTGGGCGCTCAGAATGGCATGTACTACAATTCGCTGATGGACAGTTTGAATTACGTTCTGGAGTATTTTCCATCACTGAAGATGCCTTCCTTCACGCTGCTGTTGTGGATGCTCATTATTTATGCGGTCGTCGTTGCGCCGCTGCTCTACTATATCTTGAAGAAGGCGGACAAGCGGGAATGGGCGTGGTTCTTGATCCCGATCATTGCCGTCATCGCGAGCGGTTCCGTTTACGTGGTCGGTTCATCGGACAAGACGCGGGAACTCGCGCACACCATCAACTTGATTGAACTAAACGGTCAGGGGGATGCGGTTAAATCGACGGCTTCCGCATTTTTCACGCCTCGAAGCGGGAACTATGCTTTGGAATTTCCGGAGAATACGTATTTGAAAACGGGGCAGTCCCAGACCAGGTTTGGAGGAATGGGCGAGAATAAGAGTTTTGTCCGAGTGGAGCAGGCGTCCACGACGCTGGAGCTACGCGACATGTCCCAATGGTCATTAGCCAAGGTCTGGGTGGACCGTCAAGGAACCGAGGAGATGGGGCGTCTGGGCATGGATTTGAAGCTGGATGCCAAAGGAGAATTAAACGGTAAGGTCACCAATGACACGATTAACGATTTGACCGAGGTTGTGCTGGTTGTCGGGGGCAAAGCCTACAAGCTGGGAGATATCAAGAAGGGAGATGCTGCAGCCGTTCCTCAGGACCCGAAACAAATCATCAAGTTTACAGGCGGTGACTTGTCCGGGATGCTGTACCCTTATTCGCAGAATGATCCGAAACAGCGTGAGCGTGATATTTTGTCCCAATACGGATATTCCAACAGAATGGTCAACAGAGATGCTTACATCTTGGGATGGAGCAAGGACCATTTGACGAATTATACGCTGAAAGGCGCTGAGGTGGACAGTGATCAGCTCAATTTCTGGATACAGCCCGTGGAGATGGATTGGGGATTGAACGGGGAGATTAACATTCCTTACGGCTTCCTGTCTCCCGAAATATCGCAGGTGAATGCGCCGATGTTCGGGGTTTACCCTCATGGGGTTGAAATGGGACAGGGCAGCTTGATCGCCGAATTCCCGTTAATTTCGGAAGGCAACGTGAAGTATTCGGAATTGTCCGTGAAAGGCACCAAATTCAACAACAACGTTACGATGGAGATCTGGAACTCGAAGAAGAGCGCATGGGAGCCTGTTACAGACGCGAACAATGTGTTTACCATTACCAAGAATCCGGAGCAGTATATCGTGGGGAATCGGATCCGCTTCATGATCACCGCCAAGGATCAGACCAACTTTATGATGCCGGAGCTGTCTGTGAAGGGGGAGGCCACTCAATGATCGAGATTAGAAACCTGAGTAAAAAATATGGAACGTTCCATGCGTTGAAGGACATCAGTCTTCATATCGAAAAAGGGACGGTGTTTGGATTTGTCGGTCCGAACGGAGCCGGCAAATCCACAACGATGTCCATATTGGCCACCCTGATGCTGCCAACCTCGGGTGTTGCCAAGGTCGGCGGCTTCGACGTGACCCAGCATCCCAAGGAGGTCCGCAAGCGGATCGGCTACATGCCCGATTTCTTTGGCGTGTATGACCAGCTGAAGTCTACCGAATATTTGCATTTTTACGGGGCGAGTTACGGCATTCCGCGCGCCGAGCGGGAACAGCTCATTCCGCAGCTCCTAGAGCTGGTCAACCTGAGCGACAAAGCGGATACCTACGTCGACAGTCTCTCGCGGGGCATGAAGCAGCGTTTATGCCTTGCCCGGTGCCTGGTGCATGATCCGGACGTCTTGATTCTGGATGAGCCGGCTTCGGGGCTGGATCCGCGGGCGCGGATCGAGATGCGTGAAATATTGAAGGAATTGAAGCTGATGGGCAAGACGATCATCATTTCGTCACATATTTTGCCTGAGCTGGCGGAGATGGTGGATGAAATCGGCGTGATTGAGCACGGCGAGATGGTTGCCCAAGGCAAGGTGGCCGATATTCAGAGCCGTCTCCGCGTAAAAAAAGTCATCCACATCCGCACGCTCGAGCGTGAAGAAGAATTGGCCGAGAAGCTGCGGGACGAACCGTTTGTCACGTCGGTATTAACGGATAACACCGGCGTCCATGTTCATTACGGCGGGGRTGACACGCAGCAAAGCGCTCTGCTGCGGCAGGTGGTCTCCTGGGAAATTCCGATTGTCTCGTTTCAGGAAGCGCAGAGCAATCTGGAGGATGTATTCCTCGAAATTACCAAAGGAGGGCCCCGCGAATGAATTGGAGCAGAAAGCTAATTAATCCGGTCATTGACAAGGAATTTCGGCTGCGGATGCGTTCTACGCGTTCCATGCTGTCGGTGTTATTTTATGTATTGGCTCTCGGAGCCGTTGCGATGGGCTTCATTTATCTCTTCTTATATTTGGGACAGCGGGGACCACAGCGATTCGATCCGCAGATGAGCCAAATGATGTTCTATGTGCTGAGTTTTGCCCAGCTTGTCCTCATCGCATTCATGGCGCCCGCTCTTACCGCCGGTGTCATCAGCAGCGAGCGGGAGAAGCAAACGCTGAGCATGCTGCTGACAACGCAGCAGAGCTCGGCCACGATTGTGCTGAGCAAGCTGGTGTCGGCACTCAGCTTCATGACACTGATCGTGCTGGCTACCCTGCCGGTATACAGCATTGTTTTCCTGTATGGGGGGATTTCGCCGAAACAGCTCATATCCGTCTTTATTTTTTATTTATTCGTGATGCTGCTGCTCGGTTCGCTTGGGGTGATGTTCTCGACTTTATTCAAAAGAACCATCGTCGCGATTATTGTCACCTACGGTGCGGGACTGATTATCTTCCTTATAACAGGACTGCTGTATTTGTTCTTCATGGGAATTGAACAGCAGAATATGTATCAAAGCGGGCAGGCGCCAACGCCAGGCAGCTATTCCTGGGTCGGATATTTGCTGGGCTTGAATCCGGCTGGGGCGATGATGAGTTTGTTTAACCCGTCCTTCTCAAAAGACGTGTTCCTGTTGTACGGCGGAAGCTTGAACAGCAAGGCTCCCATTGAATTGTGGCTGGAATTTTTCATCGTCTATTCGGTTGTGATCGTTCTCGCCCTGTGGGTTGCCGTACGAAATATCCGTCCTGTCGCAAGGCGGAAACGTAAGGATAAGAACGAAGAACAGCTCCCGCAAGTATCGGAAATGACGCGGGACGAAGCGTAACCTAAAGCATAACAGCAGGATAAGGAGGAAGAGCAATGGACAACATCATGCGTTTTATCGAAGCCGCGAGACGGCGGCTGCAGCGATTCCGCGTCATAACGTATGTTTTATACGGACTGATGGCAGGGTTTGCCGCACTGCTGCTGCTTCTGGTGCTGGGGAGATTCGTGCCCATAGCCTGGCTTCCCGTTGCATCCGTCGCCATTCCTGTTGGGGCAGGCTTCGTAGGTTTGTTATGGGGATGGCTGCTCCGGGTTCCGATCGAAGAGGCTGCTTCTGCGATGGATCATGTTCCTGACGAAGCGGAGCGAAGTGACATGATGGTAACGGCACTATCGTTCAAAGAAGAGGAATCGCAGGCTGCAAAATGGCAGCGCGAGCAGGCGGAGCGCTATGGCGCACGTTTTGCAGAGCAATTGCCGAAACGACTTCCTTACCCTAACCGTAAAAGACATCTCTTGATCTGTGGCGCTTCGCTGGCTGCCGTGCTCATCCTTGTTTTTGTTCCGAATCCGATGGATAAGAAGGTGGAAGCGGCAAAAGAGGCGCAGAGCTGGATGAAGGAGCAGGCAGCCAAAACTGAAAAGCTGGCGGAAGAACTCCAGAAAGAAACGATCGATCCTGCTGACAGGAAGAAGCTGCAGGAGAAGCTGGATGCCTTGAAAAAAGCGCTGGAGCGTGAGAAGCATCCCGAGCAAGCGCTGGAGAAGCTGGAAGAAGCCATGAAAGAGCTGGAGAAAATGGCGAAACAGCAGGAGGAAAAAGCGAAGGCATTGTCGGAGCTGGCCCAAAAAATGCAGCAGGAGAAGGCGTTGTCCCAGGTGGGGAAAAAGCTTGCCGAAGGCATGGCCGATGAGCTCAAGCAGGAAATGAAGAAACTCACCGAGCAGGTGAAAAGGATGTCCCAGGAAGAGAAGAACGAGCTGGCCGATGCTTTGAAAAAACTGGCAGAGGAAGCAGCCAAGCAACTGGAGGACGGGAAGCTGGAGCAAGAGCTCAAGAAAGCGGCAGACTCGCTGAAGGAAGGCAAGCTGCCGAAAGAGCTGGAAGAAGCGCTCCAGCAGCTGGCCGAGGAGCTGGCTAAAGCGGCTCAAGCTAAAGCCGCATCCGACAGTCAATCGCAATCCGCCGCTTCGCTGGCGTCCTCCCTTGCTTCGCAAGGACTGAGCTTGGCCGATCAGATGACGGCTGCCGGGATGTCGGTATCGGATGCCTGGAGTAACGGCGGCAGTGCGGAGGCGTTGGCGCAGGCGGGATCCGGGGAAGGCTCGGGAGAAGAAGGCGAAGGCTCGGAGGGAAGCCCCGGAGAAGGTGGCTCCGGGGCCGGTCAAGGTCAAGGTCAAGGTCAAGGTCAAGGCGCCGGCAGTGGTTCCGGTTCGGGGAGCGGCTCTGGATCAGGAGCAGGCTCCGGCTCAGGCGGCAGCGGAGGATCGGGAAGCGGAACCGGAAGCGGAGCCGGCTTTGGCTCAGGCGGTCGCGAGCTTGTGACGATCCCTAGGGATTTCAAGGGCAGCGGCAATGTGCAGAACGATTCCGGCGAGATCAAGGGCAGCGGAGGAGATATTCAGAAGGGCGGCGTTTCGCCGACCGTTCCGGGTATGTCCAGGCCTTATGAGGAAGTGTATCGCGATTATGAGACCGAAGCGCGCAAAACGTTAGATCGCAATCCGCTGCCTGACCAGATGCAAGGGTTGGTCGAGGAATATTTCATACAGATCAATCCGAATCCGTAGGGGATGGAAGAATCGATTACGGAAGCTAGAATGAGTACTTGAACTTTACCAAGAAGATGGAGGTTTCGTCCATGTCGGATATAGCAGTGAGACCACAGGAATGGATGGAGAAAATATCGGGCCTGCGGGAACATATCGGCAAGGTGATTGTCGGGCAGCAGGATGTTGTGGAGCAAATGCTCTGGTGTATCTTTGCAGGAGGGCACGCCCTCCTGGAGGGGATTCCGGGTCTCGGTAAAACGATGCTCGTCCGCACGGTGTCGGAAGCGTTGGAGCTATCCTTTTCCCGCATACAGTTCACGCCGGATTTGATGCCGAGCGATATAACGGGCACCAATATCCTGTCGTTCGGGCAGCATGGGGACACCGGGATGACCTTTCAAAAGGGTCCGCTGTTCAGCAGCATCGTGCTGGCCGACGAGATTAACCGGGCCACGCCCAAAACCCAGAGCGCCTTGCTGGAGGCCATGCAGGAGAAGACCGTCACGGTGGGTGGGGTAACCCACCAGCTGCCCAAACCTTTCTTCGTTCTTGCCACGCAAAACCCGCTGGAAAACGAGGGAACGTATCCATTGCCGGAGGCGCAGCTTGACCGCTTTCTGCTGAAGATCGAAGTGTCGTATCCAAGCGCGGATGAACTGAAGGAAATCGTGAAGCGGACGACGTCCTCCCACGAATTCCAGGTGGAACGGCAAATGACCGGCGACGAGCTGCTGGAAATCCAGCGCGGAGCCCGGGAAGTGCTGGTTGCCGAGGAGATTTTGGACTATGCGGTTCGTCTGCTCATGATGACGCATCCCGAAGAGGCAGCGGCCCCGGAGGCGGTGCGAAAATACGTTCAGTTCGGTTCCGGACCGCGGGGCATTCAATCTATCATATCAGTGAGCAAGGTCCGTGCATTGTGCAGCGGGCGGATGCATGTATCGACAGGGGATATTCGCGCCGTGGCTTTATCTGCGCTGCGCCACCGTTTGTTCCTGAATTTCGAGGGGCAGGCGCTCGGCATTACGACAGACCATGTCATTCAGGAGGTTCTGCAAGCGCTGGAGGCATCCGCGTGAGCGGGGGCGGGCACCTGCTTCCTCCGGAATGGCTTCCGCGTCTGGAGCGGCTGAGCCTGGATGCCAAGCGGCGGGTTGCCGGGACGCTGCAGGGAAAGAGGCGATCCCGCCGGCTCGGATCGTCCCTCGAGTTTGCCGATTATCGAGTGTATGCACCCGGCGATGATGTCCGCAGGTTTGACTGGGGCGTCTATTCTCGTACGGGAAAAGCATTCGTGCGTCAATTCATGGACGAGCAGGAGCTGACGGTCAGTCTATTCGTGGATTGCTCGGCATCGATGGGGGCTGTCATGTCATCGTCATCCGAACCATCTGCTGCAGATCCGGCAGGAACGAAGGAAAGTCCGAAATGGCTGCTCGCACGTCAACTCGCCGCAAGCATCGGCTACATGGCATTGTCCTCTTACGACAGACTGCAGATCGCCTGTTACAGCCGTTCGATTAACGCCCGCCTTCCGATCATGAGAGGAAAGGGCTCGGCCCATCGCCTGTTTTCGTTCCTGCAAGGGGCAGAAACGGGAGGCGAAGGCAGTTTGGGCGCAGCGCTTGCGGTTCCTGGCGCACTCCCCCGGCAGCCGGGGATGACCTGGGTGTTCTCGGATTTTTGGCTCGAGGGCGGCGAGGAGGAGTTGTTCAGGGCGCTTTCCCTTTTATCCGGCACCGGGCAGGAAGTGGTGCTTGTGCATGTGTTGTCGAGGGAAGAACTGGAGCCTAAATTGACCGGCGATTTGCGATTGGTCGACAGCGAAACGATGAGCGGCAAGGAAGTGGCGTTGACGGGTAAAGTGCTCGATGCTTACAAAGAGGAACTGGAGCGGTACCGGACGATGCTGTCCCGCGTGTGCGCGGAGCGGGGGATGTCTTACGTGCTCATTCCGGCGGACATGCCACTTACGGATGCGATGTTCGGGGTGCTTGCGGGAGCTGGGCTGGTTACTGGATAGAGCGGGATCCCATGCAGGGCCCCGTTCCAAGCATCTGCCGAACTTCATACGTATTTGGGTAGCTGATAGACGGGGAACACCGGTGAATACTCACCTATGAAATGCAGGCTTTATGAGCACCTGTCTGTGATCTATTTAGAAGAAACAACAAGAGAATTCATTGAAATAAAACAGGAACAGATGACAGGCCTTCATCCAATGCTTTGAGAAAACGTCCAAGTCGTGTTAGTCAGGGTCCACGGGAGTAAGGAGGGGACACGTTGGGGATTCAATCTTGGCTGAGTCTATGGTTCGGTTTAACGCTGCCGGCCATCGTGCTTATGTATATGTTCAAACGAAAATATGTCGATACAACCGTTCCCAGCCATTTGCTGTGGGAGCGGGTGCTTCGGAACCTGGAGGCCAACAGGCCGTGGCAGAAGCTGCAGAACCGGCTTCTGCTGTGGCTTCAGCTGCTTGCTGCTGCGCTGATGGTCTTCGCACTGATGCAGCCTTTTCTGCAGGTGTCTGGCGGAGGCAGCGCCCACGTGGTCATCGTTGCCGATACCTCGGGCAGCATGAGCGCGCAGATTCAGCCATCGGCTGAAGGCGAAGCCGCATCCAGGCTGCAATGGATGCAGGAACGAATAAAGGAATACGTGAAGAACCAAGGGAGACGGAGCGAAATCACCCTCCTGTCCGTGGGAGCAAGTCCCATGACGCTGGTCTCCCATGAAAGCGACCGCACCGTCATTGATAAGGCTGTGGATGGGCTGCGGCCCTATTACGGCCAGGCATCCTACAGGGAAACCTTATCGCTCGCTTCCGCTCTGACACGGGAAGAGCGTGATGCAGAGGTCGTTATTTTTACGGACAGCTACTGGAAACAGGATACGGCTCCCATAACGTTTCAGGTTCCGGTATCCGTAGAGAAGGTGCAGGGGGAGCTCCCTCTTAACGTGTCCATTGACCAATTCGGCATTTCACCCAAGGGTGAAACAGGTTCATCCTATGGGGCGGTCGCTGTCCTCAGCACGAATGCCAAGGAATCGATGTCGGCTGAAGTGAATCTTTACGGGGATGAACAGCTATTGACCAGCAAGATGCTTGAACTGGAGCCTGGTAAAAAATCAACCGAATCCTTTTCCGATCTGCCGTTTGCGGAAGTGTACCGGCTTGAGTTGTCGCAGGATGACGGATATGCCGCAGACAATCAATCCTTTGCATTCGGTTTGGGTCATGGATCTTCGCGCGTGCTTCTGCTGACTTCGGGCAACTTGTTTCTCGAGAAGGCCTTGCAGCTAAGCGGAGCCGAAGTCACCCGGGTTGCTTTGGACGAGTCCAAAGACAAGACCGTCGAGGACAATGGCAGTGAGGATAAGGAGGCGGGTAAGGGCAGCACAGCTGCGGATGTACCGCCCGTGCCCGAAGGCGAATTTGATCTGCTCGTCATCGACGGGGACGTGCCGGAAGGGTTCAAGCAAGGGAAGTGGGCGGAATTGGCCGCCAAAACGCCGCTATGGACGATCGGCGGAGAAGGTGCCAAAGTCGGCAACCAAGGGGGGCGCGCCGTGCTTTCCAAGCATCCGGTGACCGCCTATGTAACCTTGTCGGGCGTCTATTTTGGCACGCTGGTGGAACAGGCCCCTGCCTGGGGAGAGCCCGTTATAAAGCTGGGGGATCAACCGATCGTCTATGCGGGAAGCGAAAACGGGCGACCGCGCTTGTCGTTTCATTTCCTGCTTCAGGATAGCGATCTTCCATTATCGCCGGAATTCCCGGTCATGGTAAGCAATGCACTGGAGTGGATGACCTCGGGCAAGGGAAGCGGCCTTGGCCGCTATATGGCTGGCGCGCAAGCGGATATACCGATTGCGGCGGATACGGTAGCGGCAAAATGGGTATCTGCGAGCGGTCTTGCTCTTACTGGCGGCATCCCTGCTGCGGAAGCGCTCCGGAATGAGCAAGGGATATCGCCGGTACAGCTTGTGCCGGAATATCCGGGGCTGTACGCTTTTGAACAGCAAAATGAAGCGGGTGAGAAGCTTAGGTTCTGGCTGGCCGTGACGGCGGATCCATACGAGGCGGATTGGAGCAACGATCAGGGGCCGGTCGTAAGTCAAGCGGCTCCGAACTTGGATGAGTCTGAAGCGGGAGAGCATGCCGGGACATCCGGCAGCAACGAAACCGCAAACCGCGCCGGCTCGTTAATGCCATGGCTTGCTGTCTTGGCACTGGCTGTGATCGCAGCAGAATGGGGGGTGTACCAGCGTGGGCGTTCAATTTAGCCAACCATGGTTCCTGCTGCTGTTGATTCCTGCAGGATTATTTCTCTACTATGCATACAAATCGGATTTTCGATTAAACGGCTTTCGGAAGAAACTGGCTTTATTCTTTAGAACCTGCGTCATTCTATTATTGATTCTTATGATTTCGGGTTTGCATGGCTTTACCGTCCTAAGAGATAAACAGGTTGTATATCTGGCTGACCGTTCCGACAGTATGGGGGATTCAGCCCGGATCGCGAGCTGGATTAACGATTCTCTCTCGGCAAAAGGCGAGAAGGATGGCACGGCCGTTGTTTCTACGGGGCTTGAGGGCGCTGTAGAACGGCGGTTAACCTCTGCAGAGAATGCAGGAGCCTCTCTTAATGCGCTGCTGGAGCAGCAGTTTACGGGGCTGGAGTCCGGTCTTCAGCTCGCGGGGAGCCTGTTCGAGGGCAACAGCGATTCCAGAATTGTGTTGATCTCGGACGGGGAAGAGAATGTAGGCAGCATGGCAGCGGCCGGGAGGCTGCTGAAGGACCGGGGCATTGCGGTTGATGTGCTTCCGACGCCGAAGCAGGCCATCCGTGACGTTGCGGTGGAGGAGCTGAAGGTGCCGGATAAGCTGTATCAAGCGGAGTCTTTCTATGTGGAGGTTATGATCCGCAGCACGTTTAAGACCTCCGGTGAGCTGCGCATTTATGAGGACAACCGTGAGATCGGCCGGGAACGCGTGGACGTCACCCCGGGCGAGAACCGGTATGCCGTGAAAGGCCTGGCCAAGAGTCCGGGACTTCATCGTTACCGTGCCGAAATCTTCATGGACGGGGATGAAGCGTCCGCCAATAATGCAGCGTTCGATTTCACCCGGGTGGAAGGTCCGCCGAACGTACTGATCGTGGAAGGAACCCCGGGAACGTCGGGGAATATCACGGCAGCCCTCGAGTCCGGCATGATCGGCACCGAGGTGATTCCGCCGGAACTGCTCCCGCTGGAAGCGGCCAAGTATGCCGTATACGACAGCATCATCTTTAATAACGTTTCGGGCAGTGACGTCGGCGGCAAGCAGATGGAGCTGATCGAGCAGGCGGTCCGAAGCTTTGGCATCGGGTTTATGATGGCGGGCGGCGAGGACAGCTTCGGGATGGGCGGATATTTTAAAACCCCGATCGAAAAGGCGCTGCCGGTCTCCATGGAGCTGGAAGGCAAGCGGGAGATTCCATCTCTGGGCCTCATACTCGTCATCGACCGATCGGGGAGCATGGACGGCAACAAAATCGAATTGGCCAAGGAATCGGCGATGCGAACGGTGGAGCTGCTGAGAGCCAAGGATACGGTCGGCGTTGTCGCCTTTGACGATCAGCCGTGGTGGGTCGTTCCGCCGCAGAAGCTCGGGGACAAGGAAGAGGTGCTCAGCAGCATCCAGTCGATTCCGAGCGCAGGCGGGACCAACATCTATCCTGCCGTTTCCTCGGCGCTTGAGGAAATGCTGAAGATTAAAACCCAGCGCAGACATATCATTCTGATGACCGACGGGCAGTCCGCCATGAATTCCGGTTATCAGGATCTGACCGATACGATGGTGGAGAACAAAATTACGATGTCTTCGGTGGCGGTCGGGATGGATGCCGATACCAACCTGCTTCAATCCTTGGCGGATGCGGCCAAAGGCCGGTATTACTTCGTTGAGGATGAAACGACGCTGCCGGCGGTATTCAGCCGGGAGGCCGTCATGCTGGCCAAATCCTATATCGTGGATAAACCCTTTGTCCCGGCCGTTCAGAACCCGGCCGATTGGGCGAGTCTGTTCCAGCAGGGCGTTCCGGGGCTGTATGGTTATGTAGCGACAACGCCGAAGTCTTCCGCCCAGACGATTCTGTCGAGCCCGGAGCCGGACCCGATCCTGTCACGATGGCAGTACGGATCCGGACGAACGGTGGCATGGACGAGCGATTTAAGCGGAAAGTGGTCCAAGGAATGGGTATCGTGGTCCGGCTTTGCCAACACGTTGACTGAAATCGTGAAGTGGACATTCCCGCAGTTTACGTCGTCGCCCTATGAAGTGACTACCGAGACGGCCGGCAACCAAGTAAAGGTCCAAGTTATGGCAGAGGGCGAGAGTCCGCCGGAGAAGCTGAATGCGGTGATCGGGGACGATGAAGCCGGCGAGCAGACGGTAGAGCTCATTCAGGAGGCGCCCGGCCGTTATACCGGACTCGTCAACGTATCCAAGCCGGGAGCCTTCCTCATGTCCCTTGAGGATGCCAGCGGGGAAGAGCCGCTGCAAGCCGCGCCGGGCACCGGTTTTGTTGTGCCGTATTCGCCGGAATACCGGCTATCTTCCGGCAGCGGCGAGGAAGCCATGAAGCGGCTGGCCGAGATAACCGGGGGCCGCGTGCTATCCTGGGATAACCCGGCCGAAGTGTTCGACCGGCAGGCGACCTCGCGGATGAATCTCCATGATTGGAGTTATCCGCTGCTGGTGGCGGCCCTGCTGCTGTGGGTCGCCGACATCGCCGTGCGGCGCCTGGCTCTGCCATGGGGCGCCATCGGCGCTAGGCTGGCCGCCCTGCTCCGCAGGCGGCCTGCACCTGCCGGCGAGGCCGCGCGTGACGCCGGCCTCGAGCGGCTGGCGGCGCGCAAAGCCCGCGCCGCCCAGTTCTACGGCGGCAGCTCCGCGAAGCCGCCGCCGCAGGCCCCGCCCGCGCGCGAACGCAGCGGCGCGGGCCAGGGCGCCGGGGGCGGGAACCCCGCCCCGGCACCTAGCGCAGCTCCGGCAGGGGGCCGAAAGGCCCCGCCGGAGGCGCGCGATTCGCAGCGGGTGAATGCCCCGCTGCGGGAAGAGCGGCCGGCGCAGGCGAAGCCGGCCGCAAGCCAGGGCGCGCGCAAGGGAAGCGCGCCCACGCCACCCCCGCCCCCGCCGCCGAAGGCGCAGGGGGACGGCAGCGGCCGGCCCGGGGAGACCGGGCCGGCTCCGGAAGGAGGCTCCTCCATGGATCGCCTCCTCAAAGCCAAAAAACGCGGCACGCGCTGATGTGCCGCCTCACGCTTCGGCCTAAGCTGTATAATGTGCAGCTTCGGCCGAAGCTTTTTTAATTGTCGAATGAAGTAACTTTTTCCATGCCGCCGATGTCCGTAAAATCGTTTAACGGATGTCGAATCCGGTTATAACCGGACTATTAAGGGAAATAATGCAAGGGGGATGTCGTTCGCCCTGGCGGCTTTTACACAACTTTGACAATTACGTTATGGAAATGAAAGACGTGTGGTGATACAATAAGAGTCAAAATGATATTCTCAACATTCCTAACTGCTCTAATACCATGTGGATTGGGGCTGGAGGGACGTAAGAAGCCTTCATTTTCGAAGCTTACTATGGAAAAGATTTGAGGAGGACGAATCATGACAACTGAACATAACCAAACGATCGACAACCTGTCCATCGCAACGATCCGGACACTGGCGATCGACGCGATCGAAAAAGCCAACTCCGGTCATCCGGGCATGCCGATGGGGTCTGCACCTATGGGCTACCAACTGTTCGCGAAGACGATGAATCATAACCCGGACCAGCCGGCGTGGATTAACCGCGACCGTTTTGTCTTGTCTGCAGGCCATGGCTCCATGCTGCTCTACAGCCTGCTTCACCTGAGCGGGTATGACTTGTCCATTGAGGATCTCAAGCAGTTCCGTCAATGGGGAAGCAAAACCCCGGGTCACCCGGAATTCGGCCACACGGCCGGCGTAGATGCAACGACAGGTCCGCTTGGACAAGGCGTGGCTATGGCTGTAGGTATGGCAATGGCTGAAGCTCATTTGGGCGCGACTTACAATAAAGACGGCTTCAACGTAGTGGATCACTATACGTATGCGATTTGCGGCGACGGTGACATGATGGAGGGCGTGGCTTCCGAGGCAGCTTCCCTGGCAGGTCATTTGAAGCTTGGCAAATTGATCATGTTGTACGATTCCAACGATATCTCCCTTGACGGCGAGCTCAGCCTGGCATTCTCCGAGAACGTAGCGAAGCGCTTTGATGCTTATGGCTGGCAAGTGCTGCGCGTAGAAGACGGTAACGATTTGCCTGCGATCGAGAAAGCGATCGAGGAAGCGAAAGCCGATACGAACCGTCCGACGCTGATCGAAGTGAAGACCGTCATTGGTTACGGCAGCCCGAACAAACAAGGTAAAGGCGGCCATGGCGGTACGCACGGTTCTCCGCTTGGAGCTGATGAAGCGAAGCTGACCAAGGATTTCTATAATTGGGTATATGAAGAGGATTTCTATGTGCCTGAGGAAGTGCGCGAGCATTTCGGCAAAGTGAAAGAGCGCGGAATTGCAGCTTATCAAGCTTGGGTTGATCAATTTGCGAAATACAAAGAAGCTTATCCTGAGCTGGCGGCGCAATTCGAGCGCGGTGAATCCGGCGAATTGGCTGAAGGATGGGACAAAGACCTTCCGAAATACAGCACGGATGACAAAGCGGTTTCCACTCGCGTGGCTTCCGGTAAAGCGCTGAACGGGTTGACTGCAGGCGTACCGCAGCTGCTCGGCGGATCGGCTGACCTGGAAAGCTCCACTATGACACACTTGAACGACCTGGCCTCTTTCACAGCGAACAGCTACGAAGGCCGTAACGTGTATTATGGTGTTCGTGAATTCGCAATGGCCGGTGCCATGAACGGTATCGCTCTCCATGGCGGACTGAAGATTTTCGGCGGTACGTTCTTCGTATTTACGGATTATCTGCGTCCGGCTGTACGTCTGGCTGCGATCATGAAGCTGCCGGTTACGTATGTACTGACTCATGACAGCATCGCTGTCGGTGAAGACGGTCCTACGCATGAACCGATTGAACAATTGGCTTCCCTGCGCATCATTCCAGGCTTGACGGTGATCCGTCCTGCGGATGCCAACGAAACTTCCGCGGCATGGGCTTATGCGGTTGAGAACACAGACCGTCCGGTAGCGTTGGTGCTGACTCGTCAGAATCTTCCGATCCTTGCAGGCACGGCGGATCATGCACGTGAAGGCATCAAACGCGGCGCTTATGTTGTAGCCGACGCGAAGGATGGCAACGTGCAAGCTCAAATCATTGCAACGGGTTCCGAGGTTCAGCTTGCCGTTAAAGCGCAAGCAGCGTTGGCTGAAGAAGGAATCGCCGTACGCGTCATCAGCATGCCGAGCTGGGATCTGTTCGACAGCCAGGATCAGGCATACAAAGATTCCGTGCTGCTTCCTGACGTAAAAGCCCGTCTGGCTATTGAAATGGCACATCCGTTCGGATGGGAGCGTTATGTCGGAGACAAAGGCGACATTCTGGGCATCAACACATTTGGCGCTTCGGCTCCTGGCGACCGCGTCATTGCCGAGTACGGATTTACCGTTGAGAACGTGGTTAGCCGCGTAAAAGGCTTGCTGTAATGCAAGCGGATCTAACTCCATATTGATTTTCCGGCACCCGCATTATGCGGGTGCCGTCCATATATCAAGCCATAACTATGTTGGAGGAGGAGAGTTTGTCCATGTCACAATTTAAGAATGCTACCGTTACAAAGGCAGCCAACGTGTACTATGAGGGAAAGGTAACCAGCCGTACGGTGCTGCTGGAGAATGGCGAGAAGGTAACGCTCGGCATCATGCTTCCGGGAAGCTATGAATTCGGAACGGATGGCCCTGAGATTATGGAAATTTTGTCGGGCGATTTGCGTGTCCTGCTGCCTGGAGAGCAGGAGTGGTTAGAGATTCAAGGGGCTGCAACCTTTAACGTTCCGGGCAATTCAAGCTTTAAGCTGGAAATCCGCACCGTGACGGATTATTGCTGCTCTTATCCAACCATGTAATAGATGAAATGCCGCATGTGATGTCGTGTCCGTAAATACACAACAAAAAGGCTCAAAGCCGTTGGCTTTGAACCCTTATTGTCAATGTCGGATATCAACGCATGCCGTTAACGTTGGTTGCTATAATGGACTTATTCCTCCGGGATCGTCACGATCTCGCCTTTATATCCGGGAGCCCGGTTATCAAGCTCTACGTATCCTTCGCTCCATTCCTGATTACGGTCGAGCAGCCGGTAGCTGGTGACGCCGGAAGGATAACGGAATACGAATCGGGCTACAGTCCAGTTTCTGGCATCCGGCTGCTTACCGATCTCGGCTTGAATCGGGGGCAGGAAGAACAGGTTCTGATTCGCAGCCGCTTTGGCGGAGTAATCCAGCTTGCCCTGCCATTTCAAATATTTGACGCCGCCCTGGATTTCGTAATATTCGGCGATGTCGTTATCGACCAGGAAGAAGCGATTGGATTCGCCTTTTGGAAAATAATAATCCACGCCCTGCATTTCCACAGGGAGCATTTCCAGCTCAGGTTTCTGCAGTTGGGATGAATAAGGCAGCTTGGCAGCAGCATTCCTGGCGGTGGCCAGATCGGAGCTCTTTAAGTCAGCGAGCATAGCGGCATCTGCTTTATTGATATAAGCCGTCTTGAGAGAACCGTTCCAGTTGATGTCGGCATCAAAAGCTTGGGCTACGGCCCTCAGGGGAATCATGGTCTTGCCTTTATGGAGCAGCGGGGCTGCAGGCAGCGTCTTCTGAACTCCGTTCACTTCCATGCGGTTGCTTCCCGCCGTGAGAATCACCGTTCGGTGGTCACCCTGAATCGTCACCTGTTTCTTGCTGTTGTCGTACTTCATGACGTAGTTACCCAGAGGTTTGAGATCGGTTAGGGTAACAAAGGTGGAGCCCTGCTTGACCAGCACTTCGCCGCTCGCGGTAACATTGTTAATCGAAGCGGTAGGTTTGGCTGCGGCAGAAGCCGGTGATGCAGCTGTTACTGAAGATAGTACAGTGGTTAATAGCGCAGTGGCTGTCACTGCTTTTAAACCTGTGGTCCATTTCATGTTGTATATTCCTCCCTTTGCATAGTAGACGAAATGAAATGCAAAAAGTTTCTTCTGGAGGGGGAAATCATGAATTTGACCAAAAAAATGGCTCCTTCCTCCTGGTCCGGATGATCCGAAAACCAGTATGAAAGGAGCCAGTATAAGGCAAAGCATGGCTTAGCTGGTATTACTGCTGCTGTTCGCCGATTTTCTGGCCGATCCAGGCTTCATAACATTTCACGACAGCGGAAAGATCCTCTTCGCCATAACCTTCGCTGGCACCGGCTTGGAACAGGCTCTTGGCCAGATTCAGCATAGGGGAAGGCATTCCGATGCCATCGGTGAGTGAGGAGGCCAGCTTAAGGTCCTTGAGCATGAGCGCAAGCGAGAACTGGTTGCTGAAGTCGCCCTCGATAATTTTGCGTCCCTTCAGCTCTGCCGCTTTGCTGCCGGCTGATCCCAGCTGCACGAGCTCCAGGAAATTGTCAGCGGGAATGCCTGATTTCGCGGCGATGGCAAAGCCTTCGGCAAGCGCCAGATTGTTAATGCCCACGATGGTATTATGCGCAAGCTTCGCGACAGCGCCGCTTCCGTTAGGTCCCATGTGGATGACTTTTTTGCCCAGGGTGTCAAACACGTCTGCATGAGCTTCGATGACCGCGGCATCGCCGCCAACCATGAACACCAAGGTTCCATCTATCGCTGCAGGCTTGCTGCCGGTTACCGGGGCATCCAGGAAGGAAGCGCCCAGACCGGTTACGGCGGAAGCGATTTCCTTGACAAGGCTCTCGGAGATCGTGCTGCAGTCAATGACGGTCATCCCGCTCGTCAGGGAGCCAAGCAGGCCATTCTCACCATAGAATACATCCCGGATGGATTGGTCGTTGCTTACCATTGTAATAACAAGATCTTGTCCTTCAGCCGCTTCACGAGGCGTCTCCGCAATGGAGGCTCCCTGTTCGGCGAGCGGACGGCATTTTTCGTGGGTGCGGTTATACACGGTCACATCGTAATCCTGCTTCAGCAGATTGGAGGCCATGGGAGCGCCCATGGTGCCCAGTCCGATAAACCCGATTTTTTTCATAGCTATATCACCTTCGATTATGGATTCCTGATCCACTCTATCTTAGCATGGGTCCCTGAAACGAAGCCAGCGTTTGTGAGGAATGGAAGCGCAAGGGAGATCCGCGCATGAAGAATAGATGACAGTTGGCCCGCGAAGCTTGCGGTCTTTATTAAATTAAAGTATCCTATTTCTAAATTCACAGGAGGTTTAAGGCATGTCTAAAAAAATCAAGTTTGATTACAGTAAAGCACTGACTTTTGTCAATCAGCACGAAGTTGATTATTTCGCTGAGCCGATCCGCACAGCTCATGAACAGTTACATAACGGTACGGGAGCCGGCTCCGATTATCTGGGCTGGATCGACCTGCCGACGCAGTATGATAAAGAAGAATTCTCGCGCATCCAGAAAGCGGCTGCCAAAATCCAAAGCGATTCGGACGTTTTGATCGTTATCGGAATCGGAGGCTCCTACCTCGGGGCACGCGCGGCCATCGAAATGCTCTCGCACTCGTTCTATAATGAGCTGTCGAAGGACCAGCGCAAGACACCGGAAATCTATTTTGCGGGCAACAACATCAGCTCCACCTATGTGACTCACCTGCTTCAATTGATTGAAGGCAAGGACTTCTCCGTCAACGTCATCTCCAAATCCGGCACAACGACAGAGCCGGCTATCGCATTCCGTATTTTCCGTGCGGAATTGGAGAAGAAATACGGCAAGGAAGAAGCTCGCAAACGCATTTATGCTACGACGGATCAAGCGAAGGGCGCCCTTAAGAAGCTGGCTACCGAGGAAGGCTACGAGTCCTTTATCATCCCTGACGATGTGGGCGGACGTTATTCCGTGCTGACAGCGGTCGGTCTGCTTCCGATTGCTACGGCAGGCATCAACATTGAAGAAATGATGCAAGGCGCGGCTGACGCATCCAAGGAATACAGCAGCCCGAACGTAGCCGAGAACGAAGCTTACCAATATGCGGCGGTTCGTAACGCGCTATACCGTAAAGGCAAAGGCATCGAGATCCTCGTGAACTACGAGCCTTCCCTGCATTTTGTATCCGAATGGTGGAAGCAGCTTTACGGCGAGAGTGAAGGCAAGGATTACAAGGGGATTTACCCGGCATCCGTCGATTTCTCTACCGATCTGCACTCCATGGGTCAATTTATCCAGGAAGGCAGCCGCAACATCTTCGAAACGGTTATTCAGGTGGAGAACGTATCCGAGCATATTACGATCGAATCGGATCCGGACGATCTGGACGGCTTGAACTTCCTGACCGGGAAAACATTGGATTTTGTTAACAAAAAGGCCTTCCAAGGCACGATGCTGGCCCATACAGACGGACAAGTTCCGAATTTGATTGTGACAATTCCAGATTTCACTCCCTATTCGTTCGGATATCTGGTATACTTTTTCGAAAAGGCCTGCGGTATCAGCGGCTATCTGTTGGGTGTCAACCCGTTTGACCAACCGGGCGTAGAGGCGTACAAGAAAAATATGTTCGCATTGCTCGGCAAACCTGGGTATGAGAAAGAGAAGGCCGAATTGGAAGCTAGACTTTCCGAATAACCTGACACTTTCATTGGATTAGACGTAAGACGCTGAAGGAAGCAGTCCGCTGGCATATCATTGCCGTGGACTGCTTTCTTGGCAATATAGAGGTGGTTGTAGTTTCATGCTGGATCGTTACAAAACGGTACGTCAGGCGGGCTCCAAAGAGATCGTCATCAAGAAATCGCGTTTCATCGGGCATGTGATGCCGGTTGAAACCGAAGAGGAAGCCGTCGCTTTTATTGAAGAGATCAAGAAAAAACATTGGAATGCTACCCATAACTGTTCCGCTTATATGATCGGCGAGCGGGATGAGATTCAGAAGCAATCGGACGACGGGGAACCGAGCGGAACGGCTGGTAAGCCAATTCTCGAGGTGATCCGCAATCAGGGGCGGAAGAATGTAGCCATTGTGGTCACGCGTTATTTTGGCGGCATTATGCTGGGTGCGGGCGGATTGATCCGGGCGTACACCGACGGAGCCGTGGCTGCGATGGAGTCAGGCGATCCGATTACAAGGGTTCTTCATCGGGAGATTTTCGTGGAGCTGGATTATACCTGGCTGGGTAAAGTGGAGAACGAGCTACGCAACCGAGGCGTTCGTATGGGAGAGACAAACTTTGCCGACACGGTGACCTTGACCTGCTTGCCGCTCGATGGTGATGCGGAGAGCTTTATGTCTTGGATGGTGGATTTGACACAGGGGCAGTCCCTGATCACAGAGGGAGAGCGGCTTTATTTTATTGAAGGGGAATAAAATAATATGGCAAGAAGAGCAGTCGAACGCGAGTTGTCGAGAGAGCGGATACTGGAAGCAGCCAGGCATTTGTTCATAACCAAAGGATACAGGGCCATATCGATGCGAAGCATCGGGCAGCATCTGGGTTATAGCCACGGCTCCTTGTATTATCATTTTAAGGAAAAGGCGGAGCTTTTCTACGCCATTGTCATGAAGGACTTTAATGATCTAAGTGATTTGCTGTTGGAAGTCTCGGGAAAGCCTCCCTGTGACGGGGTATCGAAGCTGGAGCAGCTGATGCTGGAATTCGTTCGTTTCGGTCTGGATAATCCTTACCAGTACGAAATCATGTTCATGATTCGGGACGAAGAGCTGCTGTCCTACTGTCGCTCTGAGCAGGGACGCTGTTTTGAAATGTTTGCTATGCTGGTCCGTCAGTATTTGCTTGAGGAGAATTACAGTGAGGAAGAACGGCGAACCGTTCCGTTGACTTTGTTTTTGTCGCTGCATGGATTTATATCGTATTATATTCAGGACAGAATTGGTTTTGATGAGATTAAACCAGCCGCTCTTACCCATATCAAAGTGTTATGCCGGAGTTTGTACAGCAGGGTCTGATGTTTAAATACGGTCAAAACGTGCAGCTTGATGCTTCAATCCGTTACAACGATCTAGCGTTGAAACGTCAATCACTTAATGAATAAAACACAGACAGGTCCACGCCCCCTAGCATGTGCCTGTCTGCTTTTTGTGCTGTTATACATACGCTGGCGTCAACATAACATCTTATTTAAGGGATTATCCTTCCATGATCTTCACATGATACTGGCGCTGCCTCGGTCCGTCGAATTCGCAGAAATAAATGCCCTGCCAACGTCCGAGGAGCAGGTGCCCGTTCTGAATGATCACGGTCTGGGAAGGGCCGCAGGTGATCGATTTGAGGTGGGAAGCGGTGTTGCCCTCCGCATGGCGATACTTGGGATGATTCCAAGGATAGACCTCATCGAGCGACATCAGGATGTCCCGTTTCACATCAGGATCCGCATTCTCATTGATGGCAATCCCCGCCGTCGTATGCGGGCAATAGATCAGGACCGTTCCCTGCTGGACCCCGCTTTGTTTCACGTAGGAGTGGATCTCCCTTGTAATATCCCTCATCTCATCGCGACCTTGCGTTTCCAATTCACCGGTATACAGCATGTAGAATACCTCCTCATTTTTTACCATTTCTTTTATTTTACCCGATAAAGTGCAAAAGATGGATTGACGATGGGATTCCGCTTTTGGTAAAGTATGTGTAAAGAAAACCAAGTATACAAATAGGAAATATAAAGATGGTTTGCGAAAGTGTCGACCGGAATGCCATCCGGAGGCGGGAGGGATACGAGATGACAACATGGATTCGTCATAAAGGTTGGACTTGGGGATTTCGAAGTACCGTACTGCTTTATTTTCTTGCCTTGATCGTACTGCCGATCTTTGGGGTATATGTGCAATCATTCTCTGCAGGATGGAGTCATTTTACGGAGAGCATTATGGATCCGATCGCGTGGAAGGCTGTGCTGCTTACCATCAAGCTGGGCGTCATCTCTACTTTCATCAACGTGCTTATCGGAACGATGATTGCATGGGTGCTTATACGATATAAGTTTCCGGGAAGGACGCTGCTGAACAGTCTGGTCGACCTGCCCTTTGCACTGCCGACAGCCGTTGGCGGTCTGATGATATTACTGCTGCTGGGCCCCGGGAGCTTTCTCGGTGGTTTGGCAGAGAAATTGGGTTTTGAAATTGTGTTCCACCAGCCCGCGATTGTGATAGCGATGATGTTTGTCACGTTTCCGTTTGTCATCCGTGCGGTTCAGCCGCTGCTGGAGGAGCTCGACCCGCTGGAGGAAGAAGCGGCATATACGATGGGAGCTTCCAGGACGAGAACTTTTTTTAAAGTCATCCTCCCGTCGATGCTGCCCGGGATTATCAGCGGAGGAATGCTGGCATTCTCAAGGGCATTAGCCGAATTCGGGGCCGTTGTCTTGGTGGCTGGCAACATTCCGGGAAGAACACTGATTGCCTCGGTTTTTATTTTTGGTGAGGTCGAGAGCGATAATCCTGCTGGAGCGGCTGCGGTATCTATTCTGCTCCTTACCCTCTCTTTTATCATCCTCTGGGTGATCAATGCCGTACAGCAGAGGGGGAGACGAGTTTGAGACGTCTGTGGATCGGACTTACGTACGCCGTATTTATTATTCTGTTAATCATCCCCCTGTCCCGAATTGCGATCGGTGCGTTTGATAAAGGGCTGAGCGGGTTTGCCGAAGGTTTGTTCAGGCCGGAAGCCTTGCATGCCCTGATGATGACGGGGCTTATAGTGGTATTCGTTACGTTCTTCAATGCGTTGTTTGGCATCATGATGGCGTTGTACCTGGTACGGGCGAATTGGCTGAGCCGAAAGATCAAGGGCATTCTGAACAGCATTGTCGATTTGCCCTATGCGGTATCGCCGGTCATTGGCGGTTTGATGATTGTACTGCTGCTCGGACCCGACAACATCATCGGCGGTTTTTTTGAAGGGATCGGGTTTAAAGTGGTATATGCTTTCCCGGGTATGGTAATCGCCACACTGTTCGTCACGTTTCCGCTCATGGTTCGTGAGGTCATGCCTGTATTGCAGGAAATTGGAAATGATCAGGAACAGGCGGCAGCGACGCTGGGGGCTTACGAATGGACAACGTTCCGAAAGGTAACATGGCCTTCCATCCGGTGGGCTGTCGTATATGGACTGGTACTCACGGTGGCCCGTTCATTGGGCGAGTTTGGTGCGGTGCTGGTGGTGTCCGGTAATATCATGAATAAAACTCAGACGGCGACAACGTTAGTATATCAGGATGTGGAGAATTTTAACGTGGCTGCGGCGAATGGCGTCGCATTGGTATTGGCTGCCTTCTCGGTAGGACTCTTGCTGCTGATGGAATGGGCCAAAAAAAGAAAGGATGTGCATTGATATGCATGTGGAGGTTCGCGATCTGAACAAGCATTTTGGTACGTTTCATGCCGTCAAGGATGTCAGCTTCGAGATTGAGAAGGGACATCTGATTGGACTTCTGGGGCCCAGCGGAGGCGGCAAAACCTCCATCCTGCGCATGCTGGCCGGGCTTGAGAATCCGGACTCCGGGCAAATCTCTTTTCATGGCCAAGTGGTTAATGATCTGCCGCCGCAGGAGCGCGGAATTGGCTTTGTATTCCAGAATTATGCCTTGTTTAAGCATATGACCGTGTTTGATAACATCGCTTTCGGCTTGAAGGTGAAGAAGACTCCCAAGGCCATAATCAAGGACCGGGTTATGGAATTGGTGGAGCTGACCGGCTTAAAAGGTTTCGAGAGCCGCTATCCGCACCAGTTATCGGGCGGACAGCGTCAGCGAGTAGCCTTTGCCAGAGCGCTGGCGCCCGAACCGCAGCTGCTTTTATTGGATGAACCGTTTGCTGCCATCGATGCGAAGATCCGCCAGGAGCTGCGCTCCTGGCTTCGCGAGCTGATCGAGCGGGTCGGCATTACGTCGATTTTTGTTACGCATGACCAGGATGAGGCGATTGAAGTCGCGGATGAAATTATGATTATTAATCAGGGGCGCGTGGAGCAGAAGGGAACGCCTTGGGATATTTACAAGGAGCCGAAGACGCCGTTTGTCGCTTCATTCATAGGCGAATCCACCGTGATTTCGAGCGCGGCCGAGCTGAAGGGATTTGAGGCAGCGGCTAACAAGAATGCGACGCGTGCGCTGATTCGTCCGGAATATATCGAGATTGGAAGCAAGCATGATTTCAGCGTGTTGTCCGCAACGGAGACGGGGATCGTCCGTCATCTGCATTTCCGCGGCAGCGAATGGCTGGTGGAGGTGGAGGTTAAGGGACATAAGCTGATCACCTACCGTTCACTGGAGAAGGAAACGCTGTACCCGGGTCAAGAGGTCCGGGTTCTCGTTCACCGGGCTTATCTCTTTAATGAAGAGCACAGCTGGATCGAGGAGAATCGATTGAAGGTCGACCCGATGCCAATTATGATCTGATGGTTCTAAATATCCGAAGGGAAGTGGATTCATTCATGCGGATCTTAAATATGAAACGCACCTCATTCCTGCTGGTTGGCATGGCGCTTCTCTTCAGTTTTTTTATGGCAGGATGCGCCAGTGATTCGCCGGATCGCGAAGAAGTGATATCCCGAGCGGGAGAGAGAACGATCGTTCTGGGCGCGTACAGCGTGGCCAGAGATGCCCTGTCCGAGATCATCCCTGCTTTTCAAGCGCAGTGGAAGGAGCAGACGGGAGAAACCATTCGGTTTCAGGAATCCTACGAGGCTTCCGGAACACAAGCTCGTGCCATCACGGGCGGATTTGAGGCCGACGTAACGCTGCTTGCCATGGAAGGGGATGTCGACAAGCTGGTTCGGGAAGGGCTTGTGGACCCGGAGTGGAAATCTCAGCCGTATAACGGCATGGTGACACGATCGATTGTCGTTCTCGGCACGCGCGAGGGAAATCCGAAAGGAATACGGGATTTTGACGATCTGACCCGATCGGACGTCAAGGTGCTGTATCCGAATCCGAAGACCTCGGGCGGCGCCCAGTGGGACATTAACGCGATCTACGGCGCGGGGCTGAAACTATCGGAAGAGAACGGAAAGCGTGATCCTGCCGAAGCGAAAGCCTTCCTTGAAGCGGTTCACCGCAATGTGGAATCGCTCGATAAAAGCGGGCGGGCTTCCATGGCGGCTTTTGAATACGGGGTCGGCGACGTGATCGTCACGTATGAGAACGAGCTGCTCGCCCGGATTGCTCAAGGCGTCCAATATGATATCGTTGTGCCGCAGCACACGATGCTGATCGAGAATCCGGCTGCAGTCGTCGAGCGTTTCGCTGAAAAACACGGCACGCTGGATGTATCGGCAGCTTTCGTAGAGTACTTGCGCACGCCGGAGGCGCAGAGCATATTCGTGAAGTATGGGTTCCGTCCAGTTGAAGAATCGGTGTATGAACAGACGAAGGATCAGTTTTCCAACCCGCCGGGGTTATTCGATATCGAGTATCTGGGTGGATGGGATCAGGTGCGCGAGACGCTGTATTCCAAGCGCGGAGTCTGGTATCAGGTGCTGGCCGGTCTATGATGCTCGCGGCAAACGGGAGCGATTGAGGGTTCATGAGGGTCAGTCGCGTGCTGAGCTGCGTTTCGTACATGGTCCGTCGATCAAAAAAGACAAAAAAGCGAGCCGTCCAGGATCTCCTGGCCGGCTCTTATTTGTATATATAGAACATTAAGCGATGATCTGAATAACGCCTCATGTACTGGAAGTTTTCCATGTAAACGGATGGTGCCGTACAATCCTTGCCCTACACGCTCAATTTCCGCGCTTCCCATTCTTCGCGCAGAATGCCCATGCGAATGGAATCGTAGTAAACGCCCTCGTAATATCTGCACTTTCGCATACGGCCTTCGAGCTGCATGCCAACCTTCTCCGCGCAGCGCATCATTCTCGGATTGCCGGACCAGGTGGTGATGCCGACACGAGCGATGGTGAGATTTTGAAACAGGCATTCCACCCATAGCGACAGCGCTTCCGTGCCGTATCCGCCGCTCCAATGGCTCGGATCGTAAATCAGGATGCCCGCTTCCAGCCAGCGTGAGGCTTCATGCTCCCAATAGAACGTGACGATGCCAATCGTCTTTCCCTCTGCTTCGATGAGCAAATCACTCGGAAATTGATCGGTTTCGAAGTCGGCGTTCCACTGCGTTTCAAATATTTCGTAGGAAATCTGCTTGAGCGGGAAATAAGGAGCGTCGTATTTTTTCCATTCCGGATTCTTCGTGCCATAGATCAGATTATATAGAACCGGGGTATCCTCGGGTTTCCTGGATCTTAGCGTCACATTGCTGCCTTCAAGGCGAATTTTTTGCATATGTAGAAATTCCTTTCGCTCTGTATTCTGTACATGCTTAAGTACGGTCCGGGTTCTCTACATTGTAACGGTGAACAAGTTGGTTGCCAACTAAATTTGGATAAATGATCCTTTATATGAAACATTAGGTGACGCCATTCCGTCAATAGCAGATAGACAAAGAATTTGAGATTGAAGGGGGACAAGGATATGCGAAAAAGGATGATATTCTCGGGCCTATGTTTACTTATGGGGCTTACCGCTTGCGTTCAGGGCAGCGATATCCAGTCAGGGGAACCGCAAGCCATGGTGGATAAGCTGCCCAAAGTGAAGGAATTGTCGGCTGAGGAACGTAAAGAGGTATTGACCAAGATTGATACCGGCATGGTGGAAGCGCAGAATGATTTTGGCTTACGATTGCATCAGGCGTTAGCGAATAACCCGGAGTACAAAAGTGATAATCTGATTATTTCCCCGTATAGCGTTACGCAAGCTTTGGCACTGGCCTATAACGGGACAGCGGGCGGTACGGCCGCCGAGATGTCCGACGTACTTGGTTGGAAGGGCATGAATGTGGCTGATATCAACGATGGGAACCGCCAGCTGCGATCATTGCTGGAGAACGGGGGAGGCGTCGTGCTGAATGTGGCCAATTCCGTTTGGCACCAGCCAGGCCTTGAGATGAAGAAGACGTATTTGCAGGCCGTTAAGGATAGCTATCGTGCTGAAGTTAAGGAGGCCGACTTGTTGCATGCCGATGCAATGGATGCCATAAATCGGTGGGTGAACGACAAGACGAGCGGCATGATTCCTTCGATATATGATAAGCCTCCGGGCGGCGTTGCGGTTCTGATCAATGCCATTTATTTTAACGGCGGGTGGACGGACGAATTTGATCCGGCGAATACCGTGGATGAAGAATTCACGCTTTCTGACGGCACCACTCAAAAAATTCCGATGATGAAGCGGGAAGGACGATACGGTTACAAAGAAGGGGAGTCCTGGCAGGCGATCCGCATTCCTTATGGAGATGGCCGCATGCATATGCTGGTCATCTTGCCGAAGGAATCCTCATCCATGGATGAGCTGCAGCAGCAGCTGTGGAAGGATGCGTCCGTCTGGAAAGGTGATTTCCCGCATGAGACCATCCAGCTTGGGCTGCCCAAATTCAAGGTGGAACAGACCTTCGAGCTCCCGAATGCGCTTCAAAGTTTGGGGATGATTCAGGCATTCGACAGCGATGCAGCTGATTTTAGCGCCATGGCAGCCGATGGAGAGAAATTTTGGATTGATAAGATAAAACACAAAACCGTAGTTGATGTCAGCGAAAAGGGAACAGAGGCTGCTGCAATTACAGCAGTCGGGATCGAGACAACTGCTGCTCTGACCTCCCAGCCGATCGTCATGAATGTTGACCGCCCTTTTTTCTTTGCCATTGAAGATCGGGACACCGGCACATGGTTATTTATGGGGTCTGTTTTGAAACCTTAGCATATACTATACCAACATGCGCCTGCCATAATTTTCACCCAAAAATAGGCAACTTTGTTATAATGGTCGAATAAGACTAAAATGTATAACAAAGGGAGAATAGGATGTGCCTATGACCATACCGAAGCCGAATTTATTCATAGGTTCTTCCAGAGAGGCCATCAAGTATGCAAGGGCGATCCACGAACAGCTCAAACGGTCCGCCCAAGTGACACCTTGGTACGGCGGAACGTTCGGGGCGAACCTGTATACGATGGAAGCTTTGGAGAAGCAGCTGGCGTCCAGTGATTTTGGTGTGTTCGTCTTTTCTCCGGATGATGTGGCACTCATTCGAGGCAAACATGTATTTGTTACCCGCGACAACACGCTATTCGAGATGGGACTGTATTGGGGAAGGCTCGGGCGGCGAAGGGTGTACTGCATCATCCCGGATCAGGTGGAGGCAGACAGCAGTTCCGTTCAAGACGTGATCGTTAAGGATTACCATCTACTCTCCGACCTGCAGGGCTTAACGCTGCTCGAATATGAACTGCGAAGCGATGACGATTACAAATCAGCCGTCGATGTCGCTTGCGGGCATATACTGAGCGCGATCGAAACCGAAGGGTTCTACAACAACCCGAGCACCGTGATTGAACAGAAGGATGCGGAGCTGAGGCGCAAGCAAAGCGTGCTGCATTTTTTCTGGGAATATAACCGAAATGTGCATGTGAGTGATGAAGCGGAAAAATATCATGCACTGAGTGAAGCTGTCCGAAATTCCTTGCTCCCGCCGGCTGCAGGGGATTTCAGGGTGACCGGGGCCGCCTTCTGGGGCCGAAGAGATGAAGGCATTGCCCAAATTGGGGGTAATGTAGGTAGAGGACGGTATTTCCCGTTCGATGGGAGTAAGGAACATTCGCCAAGTAACCAGTCGATTTACGTGATAGATGTCTATAATAGTGGAAAATGGGCATTTTATCACGAAGAGGAAGTTGCGCAGGTGTATGTGTTCTGCTATCCTTTAGGTGTAAATCATGTATTGTCCGTGCATTTTACGGGACATGAGATTCTTACGGATGAAGATCTCGCGGAGGTTGTAGAACAGAATCGTGAGCTGCTTCGTACCATCAGGCATTTAGTTGGAGGGGATTCGTCGTGAGCAGGAATGAGAAGAAGAGAACGTCAGGTCATCCGCAGGGGTCCGCCAATGGCAGCAGCTGGGTGGTTCGGGGACCCGTACCGATGATGAGTACGCTGAAATCCCGGAAGCGCTCGGTTAGACGCCCAAGCAAGAACAGTGTATATGTTGGTCCTTCTGTGGAAGGTGTAGATAAGAAATACGTCAAGGTCATCAGCGGAGCTGTTGACGATAATAAGCCCTCATTTGCTTAATGAATTGCTATGATACCGTTTAAGACGAAATGACGAAAGACCGTTCGGGATGATCCGGGCGGTCTTTGTTTTTTCTTCGTGCGCTTATACAATATAGGGACAAGGTTTACGCAAACAAGAACAAATCTATAAACACAAATGGGGGATGTCGTGTGAGCGGGGATACATTGACTTTTTTGGGAACGGGAGATGCCATGGGCGTTCCGCGGGTATATTGCGATTGTGAGGTATGCACGGAAGCCCGGAATACGGGGAACAATCGGCGCTTGCGCTCTGCCGTTATGGTGGAGTGCGATGAAACGTCCTTCATGATCGATTGCGGTCCGGATTGGCGCTCCATGATGGAGGGGCGGGGAAAGCGGAAGATGAGCGATATGCTGATTACACACGCCCATTTTGATCATATCGGCGGTCTTCCGGAATGGAGCGATGCCTGCAGATGGCAGAGGGAAAAGGGACGGTTATACGCCCCTGCCGAGGTGCTGGAGCAGATTGTAAGGCAGTATCCATGGCTCCCGCGACAGATGGAGATGACGCCAGTCGATGATGGATTTTCACTGGGCGGCTGGGAGATTTCCTGCTGGAAGGTAAACCATGGACAGAACGGATATTCTTATGCATACCGGTTTCAGAAGGACGGGTACATCTGGGTATACAATTCCGACTCGATTAATCTGAGCCCTGCGGAAAAGGAACCGCTGAATGGCGTGGATTTGCTGGTCCTCGGAACCAGCTTTGTTCATGAAACCGCCAAATTTGAGACGCGCTCCGTCTATGACATGAAGGAAGCGGCAGAGCTGCTCGCCGAGGTGAAGCCTCGCCAAACGGTGTATACCCATATGTCTCATGACGTCGACGTTCGGAAGGAGCTGCCTCTTCCGGAGGAAGTCCGCGTGGCGAGGACAGGGATGACCGTGAGTCTAAGCAAGTGAAAAAAATATGATGGACTCGATACGGATGCATACAGCGCCGATTACAATGCAACCTGGGCTAAAGATGTGAACTTGGCTAGATAGGCACTGGGAGAGATCCAAAAGACAGCTAATAACATTATCCGCGAGATCGATCACTTGAACAGAGAACGTATCCAGGAAGTTATTAAAGAGAAATCATTCCTGGTATGGATGTAGTTATAGAAGTAGCCGTAGGGTTCTATGAAACGAGACGAGCCAAAGGTCCGCGATAAGTCCAATGTAGTTGAACTCCCAAAAACTAATCCAGGGCCAGAACTAGAAAGATAAATACCCTGATTATGGTATAATAGAGAAGACAAAGTAACCGGTGGGATGTTGACACGGCGAAGCTACCCGAAAGGGGGCGACGCTGTGTCACTTGATCTTTTGGTGAAGATTCTGGATGTGCTACTAAAAGTGGTTGGTATTTTTGCTGGCCTGAAGACTTTGCATGGTAGCGGAAAACAGAAGAAAACACGTAAAGACAAGAAAAACCACCGGCGATGAACTGCACCCCAATTGTTAGACACCATCTAACATTGGAGGTGCAGTTTTTTCTATGGCTAATTTTAGTTCGGACGAAAAATTACAAGCAGTTATGCGTTATCAAAATGGATCAGAAAGCATGAAATCCATGAAATCGATTGCGAAATCACTAGGA
>NZ_JBNDYG010000034.1:62216-161832 GCF_049893405.1 Paenibacillus sp. Dod16 | reverse complement strand
ACTTCTCTTTTTGATTTTGTGATCAAATTCGATTTCTTCAAAAAAAAGAAAAAGTGAATGGAGTGCACATGTATTGGATCTCACAACTTCTCCGACAGGGCCGGCCGCGATGCGGTTAGTCGGAGCGGATGCGTCCGCCTAATCCTGCTCCACTACCTATCTCCTTTTATTTTTAATGATAAATGATATGAAAATCTCTATCGCTTGCTCGGCATTGAACATATAGTTCTAAAATGGTGCCTTTTGTTAAAACAATTGGGTAGTTTTTTTACCATTTCCTTTTCTTTCTATTTCCAAATAGGGCTAGCTTCATCAAATAGGCTCCGTCTTTTTTGATAAAAGGAATGGTTGCAATACCTAATACGACGATATATATAAATGCAATCGTAAAACAAGTTGAGGTAATTTTAGAGTATTGGAACAAACTCGGAGTATCCGTAAAGTAGCAAATCAATTTCAAGATAGATATGTTCAAGGCTATGGAGACCAAAGCCACAAACCCTGAGAGTGTACGTTTTCCCTCATTTTCAAGTTTTTGGGCACGAAATATCATCGACCAGAATAAGGATGTCCATATATAATACAGAATAACAATCAAAAACCAAATAAACCATAAAAATGCTAAGATTAACAATAGTATGTTTCCCAACTCCCTTCGGTGAAATCGTTGACAGGTTCATCTCCTACTAGGGTTATCATCCGCTACTCCTAGACCTTAAGTGTTTTCCTTTATCCAAGAACGCAACTTATCTGCATAGAAAGAGCGTTCATCTGGATCGGACTGAGAACCCATTGTCAGATAAAGTTGATCATTCTCATATCTAGGGTAAACATGGAGATGATAATGCCACACGTCTTGATTGCCAGCAGGTTCATTATGTTGCCGCGTAGATATTCCATCACATCCATATGTACTTTTCATTGCAAATGCTGTAAGCTGAGCCGCGCGGTGAATTTCCACAGCGTAATCCATAGGAAGTTCAAAGATGTTCTCGAAATGTTGATTAGGAACAACAAGAACATGCCCTTTATTGTTTGGCCACCATTTGCTCGCGATAAATGCCGTTACCTTTTCATTCTGATAGATGATTTCCCTTTGTTTTGTTCCCTGATTAGGTCGCTCGATACCCCAAATACGACAAAATGGACATTCGTATCCTTCGGGCTTATGTGAAAATGATGCTGTCATCTTTGTCACTCAACTCCTTTCATTTTTCTCCAAACAGCTATTAGACGCAGGCAGCTTCTGTCCGTTGCGTTATTGTTAGCAAAACGCGGCTTCCGATCCATCCGGCAGCCGCGTTATAGTTATTTATCATGCTAAGGTCACCCGTCCGTTAGTTCAACCTAAACTCCATTTTTCTACTCTTCGTTGTCATTCCAAATGATGTATAAAACGAACATGCAGAAGCATTGTTCTCCGATACCCCTAATTCAATACTATCGACTTTCAGGCTTCCTCCGAAATCAATAACATATTGCATAAGTCTCTTTCCCACGCCCTTATTTCTATACGTTTCGGAAACACACAAACTATTTACATATAATAGCTTTCTCGCATTTACAAATGAATTTTCCGTTATGTCTTCTTCCTTCGTCACTACTAGTCCGATTATCTCTAAGCCTATGGTAGCAACAAAAATATGCTGTTTGTGATCAATTAGCTGGCTTAAGAAAAATTCCTTCCCGACTGGAGTTGAGTTTTCTTTATACAAATCGGGTCTTTCAAAAACGTGGAGATCATGAACCTGCCTAAACAAAGGTAACAAAGACTCGTAGTCATCTTGGTGAGCGTTTCGGATAGATATATCCATATTTCTGGCCTCCAATATTTTAACATATTATATCATGATTTATTTTCGGCTTTTTCTAATCTGCATTATTTCGAATATTTCAATGATATAAGGTAGTTGATCCCGATCTTCTTTGCCCTTTTCATAGGTATTTGCCTGCGTTTATATTCTTCAAAACCTAATTTAGAATAGAGTTTCATGGCTGGGATATTGGTATCAGCAACTTCTTCAATCAAGTAAGCCTCATAAGGTGTATCCTCAAGGATATGACAAATCATTTGAGAAGCAATACCTTGCCCCCTGAATTCGGCAGCTGTTCCTACGAATTCGATTGAACCTACACCAGGTGAAGGATTAACAAAGGGAGTTTCAAATTCTTTTTTCAGGAAAATACCAGCTAAACTTCCTTTATAAATGCCTAAATGTTTGCGAAGCTCCTTTGTATCAAGTTTAACCGAGAGTGAAGTTCCATCCGTGCAAGAAGCCATCCCGATCACTTGTCCCTTGTATAAAGCCACATAAAATTGATCCAGAGCGAACATATGAGCGAACGCTGCAGCAATCTTCTTAGGATCCTTGGAGAAAAACCCTAGCCATTGTGTGAATCCCTCTGCGAATATTTCAGATATCCCTCGCCTCACATCAAACTCGGCCTGATCAGCTTTAACCACGTTAATCATGGTTTGGTCACTCCCTTTCCTTAAATAGAAATGCGGTGAGGATAGATGGAGAGGGCATGGTAAAGTTGCTCTTTAGTAATACTTTCATCTGAGCCAATCCCTGAATTGACGCATAAAAAAGAGCTGCCATTTCCTGCGCATCACCCGAGTGAAATTCTCCGCGCTCTTGCCCCTTTCGAATGAGCTGTGCCGTAGAATCAAGCAGCCTGGCATTTACCAGGAGGATCTCTTCATAATGTTTCGAGGCTGTGGCGGCTCCAGCTAATAGAGATTGATTAATAAGGATCAGTAGATGGGTTAGTTCCTCCCCGCTGATCATGTCCGTGTAGACTTCGTCGACAAACTGTGCCATCAACTTTTTAGGGGATTGGTCGGATTCAAAGAATGTAATATTGCGTTTCAATCCTGCAACCGCGTAAGCAACCAACTCGTTAAATAACTGATCCTTGTTTTTGTAATGACGATACAGCAGCCCAATGCTAATGCCAGCTGTATCCGCAATATCTTGAACATTCGTCGAGCCAAAACCTTGATTAACAAATAACTGCATCGCGGCTGAATGGATTTTTTCCCTAGTAACATTGCGCATTTCTTCAAACTGTTCCTTGCTGCGTGGCAAACAGTTCCCCCCTTTTTTTAATGAATGAAATTTCACTCATTATATAATATTGAGAGCGAAACAACAACATTCAACTCCAAATTAGCGAAATCAACTTTTACTTATCTATCCGGTAACCGGCCTTTACGGCAATCGGGACAAGAACTTATACCGATAAAACAAAAAAGCCGCTAAAATAGCGACTTTCAAAAGGACCATGTTTATGTACACCGACATCACAATTAGTCCATATTGAGCCGAACATAATAAAAATCAGTCCAAAAATTAATACGGAATGGCTCCGAACCAGCTTTCTACATCTCTACTAGTATCAATCTCGTAAGTCATTTTCATAGCGACTTCATGATTCAGCCTCTTTTTAGCCTGGGATACTTTGTGCAGCTAAACTTCATGAATTCCGGGAGGTCGCAAGCTCTGCTTTCATCCGGACGGTGACGGAGGTACCTACACAGAGCTTCGACGAGACGCTCAGGCCATACCCCTCGCCAGAGTACAGCTTGATCCGCTCGTTCACGTTAAACAAGCCGTAGGAGCTTCCGTTGCCCGAATGATCGCCAGAGCCGACTCGCTCCTCCGTCAGCAGACGGCGGGACAGCTCCTCGTCCATGCCGATGCCGTTATCCGAAATCACGAAAACGATGTCACCTTGATCCAACTCCACAGTAATATTGATAAGTCCCTTCCGGTCCTTCGCCTTACGTATGCCGTGCAGCAATGCGTTCTCGACAATCGGCTGCAAAATAAGCTTAGGCATACAATATGCTTCCAACTCATCCCCCGCTGCCACTTTGAAGTCGAACGAGCCGAAGAAGCGGCTCTGCTGAATTTCGAGATATACCTCTGCCAGCCTTAGCTCGTCCGTCACGCTTACGATGGTATTGCCTTTATTGAGACTCAGGCGGAAATACTTCGCGAGACTGTCAATCATCATGCTGATGTCGGTCGCGCCCTTACCGATGGCGATCCAGTTGATCGTATCCAGCGTATTGTAAAGGAAGTGTGGGTTGATCTGCGCCTGCAGCGCCGACAGTTGGGCTTCCCGTTCGCGAATCTCGGCTGTGTAGTTTTCTTCGACGAGCGTACGCACACGCAGGATCAGGTGGTCGACGCTTCGCTCCAGCATATGGAAGTCACCATTAACCGCCGGTAACTCATGTAGACCGTCAATCGCATCCTTGCCCTCCTTGCCTTCCTTCCGGATGACAGTGATCACGTGGTTGACGCGCCGATTCATTCCCCTCACGATAATCGCCAGAAGGACAAACGGAAGGATCAGGAACAACGCGACATATTCGATCAGCGAGCGCCACTCTGACCGCTTTGTCAGTCGCTGCGTAGCCGGCGACAGCTGGGATTCCGTTCCCTGGGCGACAAGCTTCCAGCCCGTCGGGTCAAGCGTCGTATACAACACATCGCTTTGTACATTGTTCAGCAGAAGCGACTCTGTTCCTTCCGCCCCCTCKTTCAGCGCATCCAGCATGTGAGGTTCAACCGCCGTGCCGATAAGCGCCGCATCAGGGTGATAAACGATTGCGCCATCCTCAGCAACAAGGTATACCGCTGTGCCCGGGGCGAACTGCAGCTCAGATAGAATAGTGGAGAGGATGTCTTGACGGACGTCGATCATGAGCACACCGGACACTTTGTCATAATCATCGGGATCCCGCAGCATACGCGCAGCAGATAATATCGTCTCATTGGGCGCACCGAGATACGACTCCTCATAAACGCCCGTCCATACGATTCCGCCGTTTCCATCGATGATGGAATGAAACCACGGTCTAACCATCAAGCTATCCAGCGTGAAGAAATTGATTCTCTCTTCCGCATACAGCTTAGATTTGTCCACGAACACCCGAACATGGAACACGTCAGCATTAGACTGTACGGTCTCGACCAAATACCTCAAATCCTCAATCACCTTGATCTGTGTACCGATGGACTGATCATCCGAATTAATCGATAAGTACGAATGCAGGTTTGCGTTCATGAAAGCGGCGTCGCTTATATCCTCGATGCGCTCCAGCCGGTAGGAGAGATTGCTCCCGGCCTGCTTAAGCGCTTGCTGCATCGTCCGGATGACCTCGCCCCTCAGAATATCCGCAGAACGCGCGTAATAGCCATACAAGAAAATGCCCGCCGGAAGCACAATGAGCAGCAGATACGCGATTAACCAAGAACGGGGGATCGAGAAACGGCGAATCGCCGCTGGCTGGCACAGCGGCGAAAGCAGGCCTGTTACAACGTTCCAGGCTCTACGCATGAGAATCCCGGTACGCGCTAGGTGTAACACCCGTCACCTTTTTGAAAAGCTTTGTGAAGTAACTGGGGTCGGTATATCCGATCGCGTAGCAAATATCATAGAACTTGTACTGCGGATCGCGCAGCAGATTCTTCGCTTTGTCCACTCGCACCTGGGTTAAATATTCGCCGACGGTTTGTCCCGTCTCTTGCTTAAACAGGAGACTGACGTACGTGGAAGACAAATAGACCGCCTTGCCGATATCGGCCACGGTAAGCCCGCCGTTAGCGTAGTTCTGATCGATATACCCGCGTACTCGCTCAATGACGTTTGCCACCTTGCCAGTCCGCTTCTCCCGGATGTGTTCGCTGACAGTCGCCAGATACGATTCGATCAGCCCCCGCAAATCCTTTAACGTCTCCTTCGCGTACAACGCCTCCGTTAGCTCTGCTTCCATGGTTTCCAGATCGGGGTCCCCCGCGCCAAGCTCCATGAGCAGCTGTCCAATCCCAAGCACCAGCTGCATGCACAGATTGCGGCCGTACTTCAGGCCGTCCGGGCGGGTGTAGGACAAGCTGGAAAAAATCATCTCCACGGCTTCGCTAATCTTGTCCTCATCGTCCGCCTTAAGTGCGGAGATCAGCTTCTCGTTAAGCTCAAAATCGTATCTGCGCATGGCGCCGTCCTCCGGCACCGCCCCCTCCAGACTGTCCATTGTGATGATACGGTTTTTGCCGAGGTACCACTTGTAATCGGCCGCTTCGCGGGCTTGCTTGTAAGCTGGCGCCAGTCCGGATAAGCCGCCTGCCAGATCGCTAATGCCGATCGTCACGCCGATCTTGAGCCAGCGCTCCAGATTGGAGCGAAGATCGCCGGCCAGTGCAAACAATGCCTCCGCCGCTTCGGTTGCTGAATCGCCGCCGGGCTCCGATCCCTGCAGCACGCCTACAAATTCGCCGGTACGATGCTCGAAGGCATACCCTCGCATATGCGTATCCAGCAGCTCCTCGTAGACGTTCAGCACCGAATACCACAGCAGCTGGCGGTCGCGCTCGGAACGGCTGGCCATCACATCGGCAAGATCATCCACGGAGACAACCATCACCCAATAGGAAGCGTCCACGGGCAAGTTCAGTCCCAGAAACGACACCCGCTCCGCCAATTCCGACTTCGGCGCACCCTCACTGATCATGGAGAGCAGGAACTTCTCACGCAGGAGCGGCATACCTTCCTTTAGTTTAACAAGCAGCTCCTGCTTATGAATCCGTTCGGAGCTCTCCGCGTCCAGATCGGTAACGACGCGTTCAATGACCGTACTCAGCTCCTGCAAATTAACCGGCTTGAATATATAGTCGACCGCGCTGACCTTCATCGCCGACTTGAGATAATCGGCGTCGTCGTGCCCGCTGACGAATATGATCTTAATGGAAGGATATTCGGCCGAGATACACTGCGACATTGTAATGCCGTCCATGGTCGGCATCCGGACATCCGTCAGTATAAGATCGGGCTGATCGCGGGTGATCATCTCGAGAGCCACGTCTCCGTCATCCGCTTCGCCCGCCACTTCAATTCCGTAAGCAGCCCAATCGAAATAAGTGCGCAGGCCCGCCCGGACCGCCGGTTCGTCATCCACGATAAGCAATCGATACATCGCCCGCCATCTCCCTTCTCCTAATTTATCGGCCTAACAGTCTAGCGTCTTGATTGGCAAGCTCGGCTTGCACCTTGTCGATGTCTACTTCGCGAACGGACACGCCGTCTTCGAGGGAGATCGCGGCCGCTATGCCCGCCGCTTGACCCAGCGCGTAACAAGTCGCTTGGACGCGCATCGAGGACATGGCGACATGCGTTGCGGAGATCGATCTGCCCGCAACGAGCAGGTTATCGATATCGCCTACAGGCACCATCGTGCGATACGGTATATCGTAGCCGTCGACGCGGCGCTCGTCGGTTGTCTTGCCCGCGTCCGGGCTATGAATATCGATCTCGTAATTTGTCTGGGCGACCACATCCGGGAAACGCGTACCGCTTACAACATCTTGTTCGGTCAACGTGTATAACCCTTCGATTTGATTGGTCTCCCTAACACCTGTCTGCGGAGCGATGTGTGCGATGGCGTATGTCTCGAAGCCCGTTCTCTGCAAATAATGCGCAATGGAGAACACCTGCTTAAGCGCTTCGGTCTCCGCGTAATTGACTTGCTCCATATCGGCTCCGTTCGCCTTGACGCGCGACATGTTAATCAGCAACACGCCGTCGTCGCGCTGCTTCCAATATAACCTGCGCCCCTGCGGCAGGTCGGATACCTCCTCGTAATAATAACAGCCTTCCGGAAGTATCTTCTCTACTGGCTTTCCCGTATCCTGCATCGTAAACATAAGTGTCATCGGCTGCGTGAGTCCATCAGACTCGCGGCCCGAGCGGTAAGGCACACCCGCGTCGATGGCTACTCGCGCGTCGCCCGTGCAATCGATGATGACATCACCTTCTATCGCTCTTAGGCCTTCGCGCGTCGAGACGATAACCGCACCGATCCCGCTGCCGCTGCGTATCGTGCCAACGAATTCACAATGGAAGTAGACCGATACGCCTTCCTTTTTCATTTTGTCATTCAAGTATTGGCGTAGCAAAAATGGCGAATATTGCGGCGCGATCGATTCGTCGTGGCCGGCGGGCAGATAGTCGGCCAGCATCTCCTTGACGATCTCGCGGTAGATGCCGGTCACATTGCCGACAGGCATAAACACGCTTACGTTGGCAAGCGTCCCCATCCCGCCGAGCTGAGCGGACTTCTCCAGCAAGATCACTTGTTTGCCGCGTCTGGCCGCGCCAATGGCAGCGGCTGTCCCCGCAGGTCCGCCTCCGATGACGACGACGTCCGCCTTGGTATGGGTTTTCACGTGACGTTCGAACGAATACACTGCATTATTCATAGTGATCTCTCCCTTAGATAGAAGAAGCGGTATGCGCAAAAAAGGATCACGCCGCTTATCCTATTTTTATTTAGTCGTTGCGTACCAGTCATTAATTTCCTTTGAAGCCGCTTCCCCGCCCGCTGACATAAATTTGGATTGAAAGTCGGCAAGGCCGTCGATGGACTCCGCGCCGGCAATCAGTTTGACCGTGTAGTCGCCAACCATTGTGCTCAATTGCTGATTCGTCTTCGAATATTGCTGCATGTACGGAGCAAGACCGAGAACGTTTTTGATTTTCACTTCGGCAGGCTGCTCGTTGTTGAGGAAGTTAAACGCTTCGAACATAACCGGGTTTTTGCGAACGCGCGCTTGCCAGTATTGCGGATAGTTTTCTTCATCCGTGCCCGCCATGTAGTTATTAGCCAGGTTGCGCTCGTCGGTGAAGATCGGCTGGATTGGCTCGTATGCTCCGTCTACTATTTGATAATGCATGCCTTCCACGCCGATCGCCATATTTATGAACGTTTCCGGCTCCAGGCTTCCATTGATCCATTTGATCGCATCTTCCGGATGCGTTGATGCTTTCGGGATGAACGTCAGACGGTCAAATCCGGCGTTTGCCGCGAAGCCGGCTTCACCGTTAGGGCCCTTAAGCGCCGGCACGAAAGCGAATTTGGCCTCCGGCTTGGTCTTCGCAAGCGAATCCGAGATGGCCGGAATGTCCGCCCAGTGAACGACAATGGCGCCGGCCACGCCGCTTGCGAATTTCTCCTTCGCCGTAGCGTCCTTGTTGGCTACGAATTCTCGGTCGATCAATCCTTTCTCATACAGGTTGCCTACGTAAGAGACATAATCCTTAAATGCCGGGTCCATGACACGCGGCACGAGCTTGCCGTCTACGTCGTTCCATGTGTTGGCGATGCCGAACGCGCCTACGAGGTTGTCAATCATCGATTGGTCGCCCTTGATCGTAAGCGGCACATTGCGGTCGCCGTTGCCGCCTGGGTCCTTCTCCTTGAACTGCGTTAGAACGTTCGTCAGCTCTTCGGTCGTCGTCGGCATGGACAGACCCAGCTTGTCGAGCCAATCCGTACGGATGAGAATGGAGCTGTTGATATCGTACGTCACGGTTACCGGGAGTGCATATAGCTTGCCATTTACCTTAAGCGCTTCCAATGATTCCGGCTTTATAGCCGCCTTAATATTTGGGCCGAATTCGTCGATGAGCGGCGTCAGGTCGACGAGCGCACCCTTCTGCGCATAATCCGAATACAAGGCCATGTCGTTATAGGAAGTGACGATGTCATACGCTTCGCCGGAGGACATGATCAGGTTCAGCTTCTCCGCCCACTTGTCTTGAGGCAGCATATCGTATTGCACTTTGTAGCCCGTTTTTTCTTCGAGCAGCTTGGCTACCGGGTATGCATTGTATTCTTCGTTCTGCCATACGTTCAGTCGCTTTAAGACTGGCTTCTCCGCATCCGGTTTGGTCGTCGCTTCGTTGCCCGTGTTCGTTCCGTTGCCGGAACAAGCAGCCATCGTCATAACCAGAAGCGCAGACATGGCCATGACAGTCATAAGTTTCAATGCTTTTTTCATAATGAGACCCTCCTGCAATTAGTATAATCTATATCATTAATTTCCCCACAACGTCCCGATGACGGGGCGATACTCCGGTACCTGAAGTCATGCCATGACGTGCATCGCATTGCGGGTAAAGTTAATGCCTTCGGAAGCTGCCTTACATGGCCGCAATCAACCTTTAACGGAACCGATGAGCACGCCTTTGATAAAATATTTCTGCAGGAACGGATATACGAGCAGAATCGGGATCGTGGATGCGATGACCGTTGCTGACCGGACGCCTTCCGCGGGCACGTTCATCAGATCGTCGGCCGTCTTATCAAGCGCCGAAGATGTATCGGCGTTCATGACGATGTCCTGCAGGTACAATTGCAACGGCTTCAGCGACGAGCTGTTGATGTACAGCATCGGGTTGAAGTAGTCGTTCCAATAATAAACGGCATAAAACAGACCAATCGTCGCAAGCACGGGACCGCTTAGCGGCAAAATGATACGGAACAGAACCGTCAAATTGCTCGCGCCTTCGATCTTGGCGGATTCCTCCAGGCTGGCCGGCAAGCTCTCGAAATAACTCTTGATGACCAGCATGTTGAATACGCTGATGAGCGCCGGCAAAATGAGTGAGCCTAAATGGTTAATGAGGCCCAGCTCGCGGATGAGCAGATAGTTGGGGATGATTCCCCCGTTAAACATCATCGTGAAGATGAACAAAATGATAATGATGCCCATGCCGGGAAGCTCGCGCTTCGACAACGGGTAAGCGGTCAGCGCCGTAATGAGCAGCGACGCGAGGGTACCGATAACCGTAATCAGCACCGATATCCACAGCGAGTTTAGAAACTGGCTGTTCGTGACAACGAATTTCATCGTGTCGAGCTGAAACCCGACAGGGAAAATTCCGACCTGGCCCGACAGGATGGCCCACTCCTCGCTGATCGACTTGGAAAATACGTTTACAAACGGAAGCAGTGTAATAAGCCCCATCGCAATAAGCACAACGTAGATAGAGCCATCCAGCATAACATCTTTGACGGTTTTCCTATACATGGTCGTTCCTCCTTTACCAGATGCTGCGATTCAGGAATTTGCGGCTGAGCATGTTGCCGATGACGATTAGCAGGAATCCGACCGCTGAATTGAATAGGCCAACCGCCGTACTGAAGCTGTAATCCTGCTGGCCGAGTCCCATCCGGTACACATAGGTGCCGATGACGTCCCCGGTCTCGTACACGAGCGGATTATACATGGTCAAAATCTGTTCCGTCCCCGCCTCCAGCAGGCTGCCAATCCGCAGGATGAACATCAACACGATGGTAGGCAGCATGCCCGGCAGCGAGATCGACCACATCTGTCTGATACGCCCCGCTCCGTCAATGGCTGCGGCTTCGTATTGCTCCTGTTCGATGCCCGCGATCGCGGCGATAAATACGATAGCGTTCCAGCCGATTTCCTTCCACCCCGCCGTGAAGACAACCAAGCTGCGGAACAGGCTGTTGTCAGTAAAAAACGAGATCGGCTCTCCACCGAACGAACGGATGATTTCGTTCACGATGCCGCCGCTTGGTGACAGGATGTTGAGGAACAACCCCGAAATAATGACCCAGGAAAGAAAATGCGGCAAATAAATGATCGTCTGGATTGCCCGCTTGAAGAACATGCGCCGTACTTCATTGAGCATAAGCGCGATGACGATCGGAATCGGGAATAAAATCGTTATTTTGTACAAGCTGATTAGCAGCGTATTAACTAGCACTTGCAGGAATTCATCCGATTGCAGCAACCTTTCGAACTGCGCCATCCCTACCCACTCGCTGCCGGATATGCCGCCGAAGATGTTGAAATCCTGGAAGGCAATGATGATCCCGTACATCGGCGTGTATTTGAACAATAACAAAAACATCAGACCCGGTATAAGCAGCAAATACATATCCAAGTTGCCTCTAATCAGCTTCCAACGCCGTCGGCCGGCGTCTAGGAGGGTTCCTTCTCCTCCGCTGCGTTTGTTCACGATCTCCACCTACTTTTCTCTGTCTTGTCTCTTATTGTAGGGAAGGCGGCCCAGAGGGAGTAGAGGTCGATCCTTTTATTTCTGGTCTTTTCCGACACAGTTTGGGAATGGACCAGGGACTTTAGCGGGCACCGGCAGCTTCGCGTGTCACTTATGAGACGAAGTTAGAGGCGGTACGCCTTCACCTAGTGGAAGGGTGTACCTATCGCAAGATCATGGAGCGGTTTGGGATTGCTGACAGACATCGTCTAAAAGTATGGATGAAGAAGTATAAGGAACTGGGCGAGTTTGGACTTGTGGATCAGCGGGGGCGACGTAAGGAATATATCGACCAGAACAGATACGTACAAGCGCTCGAACGGGAGATCAAAATATTAAAAAAGTGCTTGGAAATCTGGATGCAGAAGACGAAACGTATAGATATCTAACGATAGAGAAGGCTGCCAAAGACTACCCGGTCAGCACACTCTGTAAGATCTTTGGTGTCTCCAGAAGTGGCTACTACGCTTTTTTAAAGCGAAAGAAACTAGATCGCGATCGAGAAGATAGAGCGCTCGTGATGAAGGTTTATAAGCACTACAATGGTGTTTACGGTTACCGCCAGCTCCAGTTGTTCTTGCTGCAAGACCATGGGGTCTGGATGAATCATATGAAAGTGCTTCGGCTCATGCAGGTGTTAGGTATACGCTCTCGTATTCGACGGAAGCATCGTTGTAACTACGTTTTTTCTACTGAAGGACGCGTAGCTAAAAATTTATTGAAACGGGATTTCCAAGCAGAGGCGCCCAACCAGAAATGGGTTACCGATATCACGCAATACCGTGTAGGGGAATTCTGGCTGTATCTGTCCGCCATAAAAGATTTGTTCAATAATGAAATTATTGCCTACCAAACAAGTTATCGAAATGACAATGAGCTGGTACTCCAAACGTTCCAACAGTTGGGACCATCGGGAGGTTGTCTTGATCGACGCCGGTATTCCCTACCGGCTGCCCGTTTTTCAAGAAGTAATGGCTCAAGCCGGGATCCCCTTGGACAAACTCAAAAAAATCATTTTAACCCACCATGACTTGGATCATATCGGAGGGTTGACGGAGCTTCTGAACGCCATACCGCACAAAATCGACATACTTGCCACCGAAGAGGAAAAACCTTATATCCAGGGAGAGAACCGCTGCCGTATTGATCCCGATCTTATCCGCTCCCGCCCGCAGAATCCGCTCCAATCAGCTTTTCGAATTACAAAATCGTCAAACATCGCAAAAACTAGTATTAAACTAACGGCAAAACAGAAACAGCGGCAGCTTTGGACGAGAAAATTAAGTCCTAAAACTGCCGCTGTTTTATGGGGCTATCGTTGCACGTTAGCTAAATTCAATATAGGTATGGCCGCAAAAAAGTTGTTGAGCTCAAGTATGCCAGATTACACCTCAAACGGATAACGGCCATTTCCGTCGCATTGAACGGAAATGGCCTGGAAGCCGATGAGTAAAACCGGCGAGACCGATTCCTTGAACACGAATATGCTCAGTAACAGCATGATCGTCGGCCCGATGTACTGTACGAAGCCAAGCGTGGACAGCGTCATCCGGGCGGCCGCCCGCGCAAAGAAGAGCAGCGGCAGTGCCGTAACCACGCCGGAGAGAAGCAGCTCGACGAACATAGGCGCAGGCAGCGTCCATGCCGTCGTCTTTCCCACGACGGCCAAATAGATCCAGTAGCCGAGCGCGACGGGCAGGACTACTGCCGTCTCTGACAACAAGCCCACAGAAGCGTCTTGCGCGATCTTCTTCTTCGCGAGACCGTACAAGCCAAACGACACGGCCAGCGAAATAGCGACCCACGGGAACCGACCGTAGTCGATGGCGATGATGAGCACCGCGGCACCAGCGATGGCAATCGCTAACCATTGGCCGCGGTTTGGCTTCTCACGAAGAAAAACGACCGCTAATAGTACGTTGAGCAACGGGTTCAAATAATAGCCGAGACTTGTCTCGACAACATGGCCGTTGTTGACCGCCCAGATGAAGATGAGCCAATTAGCAGCGATCAGTAGTCCGCTGGCGGCAAGCGACATCAAGAGCGAACGACTAGCCGCAATCCTCTTTATGTCACCCCACCGGCGCTGGAGGGCGACGAGAATACCCATGAAGACGAATGACCAGACAACCCGATGTGATAGAATTTCGCCTGCCGGCACATCGTCAAACAACTTCCAATAAAGCGGGAGAACTCCCCACATGATATACGCGATAATAGCGTTAACCAACCCACTGTTCATAAATAGTTCCCCTCTTCTCACTCCGATGCCTTATCGAATTATACGCCTCGATCCTCGCTTAAGTAAAGGAAATAATGGGCCAGCTTGCAGGCATTCACGCTCTTGTCCGGCTGCCGTTGTATTAGCTATAGTCCTCCCGTTAGCTTAGTTAAGCCGCATAGAGTGCGACTTTCAAGGATTGTTATATTATCTCCGCAGACACAGCTACCGGCTAAACATGCGTAAGCTTATCCGGGTTTCTAACGACATAGATTCTCTCAAACTTTCCACGTCGGTGTTGTAAAAATATAACGGCTGCTGTTCTGCCCTCAGCGCGTAGTACGATACCTGTCTCACCGTTCAAAGGGCTAAACTCGGCGTGTACGCTGCCCTGAGACTTTAGCGCATGGAGCGCCCCGGCTAAGATTAGGGCCACTTGATCGCGAGTCTGTATTGGAGAAGTAGCCGCGACTACCTTTCCACCTCCGTCGGTAACGAGGATGACATCTTCACTCAGTAGGGACAGTACGTGATCGACGTTCCCTTGCTCAAGGGATGTGAGGAATCGGCTAACCCAATCCAAATCGACTGCTTCGGCGGCGACCTGCTCTTCCTCGGATATTCCCAACTTGCTTCTTGCCCGGCTCACCAGCATACGGCAATTCGTTACTCGCTTGCCGAGTAGTTCGGCTATTTCGGGATATTCGAATCCAAGTGCCTCACGCAAGACGAACGCCGCCCGTTCCGTCGGAGTCAACCGCTCAAGCAATACTAGCATGGCGTACGATAGCATATCGCGACGGACGACCTTATCGACCATATCCTCCTCCGGTGTCCGAATCGGTTCGGGAAGCCAGGGGCCGACGTACACTTCCCTCTTTCTCCGAGCCGACTTCTGCAGATCAAGACAGCGATTGGTTACCATTTTGCACAAATACGCTCTCGGCTCCTTCAATCGCTCGGGCTGAATGTCGCACGCCTTAAAAAACACATCCTGCACCGCATCCTCAGCATCTGCTGTAGAACCTGTCAATTGATACGCCAGCGTGAACAGAAGCGCTTTATATTGATCAAACAATTCCTCCATACACATTCTCACCTTTTCCGGATTGCAAATAATAATGCCCGCTTCCCATGCAACATTGCTGAATTTTCTCGCAGGCTCACCATTACAGGAAAGCTTCGGAGTGATCGGTCACCCACTGTTGGAAGGTGCGAGGTGCCCGGCCGGTTACTTCTTCCATTGTAGGAAGCACTTTAGAGAATCGTTGACCTTGTTTAGACAGATCAAAGAGAGCTTCCACCATTTCCGGAGGCATATGTCGAAGTAACTGTTCACGTGCGAGATCGTCTGTGATCGATTCAAACCCGATTTCTCGCCCCAAAACCTCGCCAAGTATTCGCATTTGTTGCCGACGAGTTAGCGATTCTGGTCCGGTTAACGTATACACCTTCCCTTCATGTCCGTCAGTGCTTAGCGCTTTTGCGGCGACGGCAGCAGTGTCCCGCGAATCGATCACTGGAATGCTGAGGTCGCCAAACGGTACCCGGACAACCCCCTCGGACCTGATCGAATCTGTCCATCGGAGCGTATCGGTCATGAAGCCGCTCGGCCGCAGGATTGTCCAGGATGCGCCCGATTCCCGGACTGCCTGCTCGGCATTTAAGTGAAGTCGCGCAATGGCATTTTGTACCCCAACTTCAACGGTTGCCGCTGAGAGCAATACGATATGCCGAACCCCGGACTGCCGGGCGATCCGCGGGAATTTAAAGTCGGCGGCTAGCGGTAACATCCAAAATACTTTTTCCACGCCGTCAAATGCGGATAAAAGTGACTCCGGCTTCGTTAGATCTCCGGCCACCCCCTCAACTCCTACAGGAAAATTCGCCTTCTCGGGATCACGGCTGACCGCCCGCACCCTATAACCGTCCTGGTGCAGCAACCGCACCACTTCACGGCCTACAGAGCCTGTGGCACCTGTAACTAAGATCATATATATTTCTCATCCTTTGCTATTCTTTGTAGGTTAGGTCGATAGATCACTATACCGCCTGAGATGGCGGTATAGTGTGATGCTTGTAGTGCATTAAAATCCAGATGCTACTTTTGCTGCTTCAGTCAATCCGGTTTCAATGATTTGCTGGGCGCGGTCTTGGAATTGATTGTGGCCTTCTACGACAACCGTTTCAATCGTTGTGATTCCCCAAAAACCGAGCATGCTTTTTACGTAATTAACCGACATCTCCTTTTCAGCCAGCGGGCCTTCAGAGTAAACGCTGCCACGTGCGTTAAGGAGCACCACTTTCTTTTCACTTTGCAATCCTACCGGACCTTGTGCTGTGTACTTGAATGTTTTCCGCGGTTGGCTAAGATAAGACAGGTAGGTGAGCAATTGAGCCGGAATCGTAAAATTCCAAAGCGGGAACGCGATTACGACTTTATCTGCTGCGATAAATTGATCTGTGTAGCGATTAGCGATTTGGACTGCTTTTTGTTCCTCGGCCGTTAGTTCACCGCCGCTGGCAAGCTTGATAATGCCCGAAAACATTTCGCCATTGTAATAAGGCAGCTCCACTTCGAATAGGTCCAATTCCGTAATATTGTCGCCCGGGTTTTTCGCCCGGTAAGCATTTACGAAAGCGTCGTAGAGCTTTATGCTGACGGATTGATCACGATCATTAGCTTTAATGAATAGTACATCTGCCATTTATATTCCCTCCTGGTTTTTCTGGAGAATTTTCCTGCTCTTGAAATTGGGATGATGACAGTATCAAGGTAAGAGATGCTAGCTCTCTCCGAAATCAACTCATGTCAAACCGCTCATTCTTCCTCAACTCCCTGTTCCGTTATGCACATATAACGATGCAGGGCTCTGATTTGTAACATCGAGATCGAATCACTTATGAGCAATCTCGACGTTTATGACTGCAAATTCTTGTCTCCATTTCGGGGCTCAAATAAGCGACAGACGTGGATTCAGCTAGACTAACAGTCATCGAATAATCTGTAATTGAGCGGGATTTTGCTATTTTTTTCTGCCACCTTCTACTTATTCATTTTACCTTCTAGTGCTAGCCATGTACCTAATCCAAGCAGTGTAACTCCACTTATTGTTTGCTGCCACCAAAGAGCAACTTTGTTTCTGGATAAAAAATTACCGAACAAACTTGCAATGAGTGCTACTGAAATATCAACCGTTAGTCCAATAATGCCTAATATTATGCCTAAAATGATAAATTGACTATTTATATTAGAAGTATCCGGATTTATAAATTGTGGAATGAATGTTAAGAAGAATAAAGCCACTTTAGGATTAAAAATATCCGTTAACGCTCCTTCCCAAAATGCTTTATATATACTAACTCTTATATTATTTGATGTAACATGAATTCCCTCTCTATTTCTCAGCGTTTGAATGCCCAAATAGAGTAAATAAATTGCACCCATGTACTTAATTATTAAGAAGGCCCAAACTGATGTCATTAATATCGCTGAGAGGCCAAGAACCGCTAAAAGGATATGTACTAACGTTCCCATTTGAATACCAATTGCTGTTGCAATCCCATGCCTGCGCCCCTGTGAAATACTCCGGCTGATAACAAATGCCATATCTGGACCCGGGGTGATACAAACTATAAATGCCGCTAATATAAATGCAGGCAAAAGAGAATAGTCTAGAAAATCAAACAAATTCGCACATCCTTTAAAAAGTTAATTAAATACTTAGCCAATGTAATTATACGAGAGTCAAATATTCATATAGTCGTCTCTTTCGACCTTACTCACCCGCAAGCCGAACCTTGCATACCACTCGCTCTTTCCTTTGTCTTGAGCCACCCTGTGCAGGGAGTTCTCCTTCCATGCCTTGATCGCCTCGAGCGATTCCCAATAAGAGACAGTAATCCCAACTCCATCCGTACCCCGAACGCTTTCGACTCCAAGAAAACCCGGCTGCTTCGAAGCCAGATCGACCATTTTATCTCCCATCTTCCCGTACCCTCTGTTCTCGCCTTCGGACATTTCTGAAGTGAAAATGACCGCATAATACGGCGGTGCCGGTGTCTTTGCAATAGCTCCCATCCTTGTTCCCCCTTATCATGAATTCAATTTGAATTATATCGAGCCTCTTACAATAAATAAAATGAATGTTTAAAATGGTTATAATGATTATTTCTCATGACAGGAGTGCTCAACATGACCTTGGCGAAATACGAAATTCTCGGGAAAGTGGTCGAGACCGGGAATCTGACCAGAGCGGCGGAGCAGCTGAACTTAACCCAGTCGGCGGTGAGCCGTGCCCTCATTAGTCTGGAGCAGGAATTGGGTATCAAAATCCTCGCCCGGGGCCGGTCAGGCGTCCGGCTGTCCCATGATGGAGAACGGCTTTGGGAATATATGAAGGAAATGCTTCATTTACAGAAAAAAATGCTGCAGGAAGCGGATCAGATCAAGGGGCTGATGAGTGGTACCGTTACGATCGGCACGTTTACGAGCATATTTCATTGGCTGCCGGATATTCTTAACCGTTTTCAGCAGAAGTACCCATTAATAGAAATCAGGCTGCTTGACGGGCATTATCATGATATCGAGCGCTGGATCGCCGATGGGACTGCAGATTTTGGATTCGTGAATATGCCTTGTTCACATGGACTGGAAACCACAATGCTCATAAGGGATCAGCTGATGTGCATCTTACCGGCTGGTCATGAATACAGCATGAAATCAGCGATATCGCTGGAGGATATTGTGGATGAACCGTTTATTATGCCCGCTAAAGGATGCGATACAGTTGTGAGAGCATGGTTTGACGGACAACGCGCGGTTCCCCGCGTACGGTTCGAGATTGAGGACGATCACGCCATTATGGCGATCGTGCGAAGCGGACTCGGCGTCAGCATCCTGCCGGAGACGATCCTTGCCTCGGCTCCTTCAGGTCTGGTCGCCCGTCCGCTATCCCCGGAAGCTTCGAGGTCGATTGCTTTAGCATCAGTTTCCTTTAAGAAATGTTCCCCCGCGGCAGCGAAGGCGATATCTTGTATTGTGGAGATGATGGGGGCGCATTCCGCGTCTTACTAGTAAAGTCAAAAAGACCGTTCGCTGTGATCCCAGGTTAGGGATGTCATGGCCTTATAATATTCGTTGTTCTCAAGCGCTTCCTTAATGTGGGGGTTTGCTCTTCGATCAGGTTGTACTGCGTGATGATCACCCCCTGTTGTCCGAACCTCAGCAAGTCCGGCTGCGAGAAACGGTCTACCCATGGAATAAGCCTTGTACAAGTCCGGATCGTCGCTCGGCGTAAGTGAGATTTGTCGATTTTTGGCCGAGCCGGTGGCCTGTTGTAGGTATTTTTGAACCATGCGCTCTTTACCTCGTTCAAGGCTAACGCCAGCAGAATCAGGATCGGAAAACCGACGATCAATTGATAGAACGAAATAATACAAAAAAGCCGCTAAAATAGCGACTTTCAATGGAACTATGAAGCTGATTCTCTCCTCGAAGCCTTCTGCCATATAATACCAAAATGGTGCCTTTCGTTAGATCGACCGGGTAGCTTTTTACCATTTTCTTTTCGTCCTATTTCCAAATAGGGCCAGCTTCAGCAAATAGGTACCGTCTCTTTTGATAAAAGGAATGGTTGCAATTCCTACTACAACGATATAAATAAATGCCGCCGTAAAACAAGCTGAGGTAATTTCAGAGTATTTGAACAATCTCGGAGTATCCGTAAAGTAGCATATGATCTTCAAGATAAATATGTTCGGGGCTGTGGAGACCATGAAGACAAAACCTGAGTGAGTACGTCTCCCCTCATTTTCAAGTTTTTGGGCACGAAATATCAACGACCGCACTTCTGTATGAATATTAACGGCTTCTATGGTCTTTTTCAAATTCATAATTATCCTTAGTTTCTTTCAAAATTATCCATCCTACTAATCTTTTTTCGCTATACTGCCCTAATCTCTTGTCGTTTCACTAAAGCAAAAAGCGATAAGAAATAATACCTCATCGCTTTATTAGTATAATCTCGTGTAAACAAAACCCACCAACTATGGTGGGTTTAATGCTTGGTTCATTGCAATATCAGCCTCATAGATGCCAGCGAATGCGCTCTCCCGCCACTACCGTCTTCACTACCACAAAACTCTTTTTCAGAAGCTTACAATATGGGATGATGATTTTATACAAAGGAAAGCAAAAGATTGTCTGCATTCAACATGGTTAATATGATGATGAACACAAGAAACACAACGGGTGTCACCGTTTTGCCGAACTGATCTTTAACCCTTATATGCGCAAGGACCGCTACCAACATCGTAATTCCAAGCCAAATCCCGGCCCATGCGACCGCCCCCTCAACCCAGTAGCCGATGATAAGCACGATGGCACCTACTAACTGGACTAATCCGGCGACGATACGAAACCACTGAGGCAGTCTAAGCGTGTTGAAAATATCGATCCAATATTTTGCGCCTATGACTTTTGCAAAGCCTGAAAAGAGGTAGTACAGGATCAATAAACTTTGAAGTACAATCGAAAATATGGTCATGAGGTACCCTCCCTTTATTTTACCGGTCTATCAACAGCTTTTTGAGCTGTCCGACCATGTTCACCAACCATAAACCACTCCTTTAACTCCCGAAAAAAGGGATCAAAAATGTTCTCATACGATCAACTCCTGAATTGTTTTGTGTGATACAATTTGACCACCTGTTGAAAGTATAGAGGAATTGCGGATTGCGGGATTGTAAGATTCGAACATCTTTTTGTACATAATTGCCATCTTGTAACTCGTAGAAAAAGAAAAAAACCACAACGAATTGTGGTTAATGATCCTTAAACTATTCAAGTTGACATGTATTCTCTTGGAGAAAACCCTGTAATTCGCTTAAAATGACGATTCAGATGGCTTTGGTCGGTAAATCCGAGCATCACTGCAACCTCTCCTACTGTAAATTCACGGCTCTTGATTAACGTCTTAGCTTTATCAATCCTTAAGTGTAAGAAGTATTGATAAGGACTTAGTCCCGTCGTTTGTTTAAACATTCGAATCAAATGTGTCTGACTTAAATTGACCAGTTTAGCCAATTCTTCAAGCGAAATATCCCGATCAAAATGGACATTCATATACTCAATGGCTCTTGCCAGCTGTTGTTCCGATAATTTTCTCGAAACATAAAGCTGCTTATGAGGGGAAGTTTTATTCATCTCCAACAGGTGAAGGGCCATCAGATTGGATAATGATTCGACGTATAACTTCCCTCTTGCTCCGTTGTTAGTGATTTCATCTTCTAACCATTGACTTAATTGAAATAGTTTCGAATCATATAAAGATATTTTGTTTGTTAATTCATCTTGACCTACAAATTCCAAGTCAGCTTGAGTTGCCACTTGATGAACCAATGAAGGAGACAGCATAATACAACTAAAAGAAGCCTCCACTTTCTCCAACCTAAAGTATTCTAAATTGCCTGGTATGAATAAAGCGGTCTCACCCACTCTCGCCACTCTCTCGTTGTCACGCCCTTCGAAACGAGACACCGCCTTAATTGGTTCTGGGGTTGAATTTACGGTAATCAAATAATAAGGCATGGATTCAACGTAGCTTTCCTGAGGGGCAACTTTATTCCACTTAACGTATTGAATGTGTTTCCATTCCAGATGATGGCTATTTAATACCGGCATGCCATCTATCATATAACTTACCGTCATGTCGATTCCCCTTCTCAATGGCTCAGCCAATCCAGGATTTACTACAATTATAACCCATTGCTGAAAAGTTGAGTACTCGATTTCCTATCATGACTTTGGGACTAACATTGGAGTTGTTCAATGGATATTCGCAGCTTTATGCCGGCGTTGGGAAGATTTGTGCCGCTCCTGGTTTTAGATCGGCAGCCACTTCGTAAGTTGCAGATGATATCCCTTAGTATGGTCCCCTGATAGGGTTACTCGATAGCTGCACCCGTTCCCCGGTATTCTACAGGTTCTAGGCGCATTCCACGTTTCGTTTTAGCTGCCCACAGCCAAAAAAAGCCGCGAATAGCGACTTTTAATGGGACCTTGCTTATGTCCATCGGCATCATTTTATTGGCATTTTCACCTCACAGCCTCAATGCCACCTACCATTTATTCCGTTATTCTCTTTTTGCTTCATGTTCGTTCGGAATTAATTCATACAAGGCACCTACTTCACAACCGATGGAATCAGCGATCGATATGGCAATTTTGAGTGGCATCACTCTTTTGTTTTCGATAAAGTCGTAAACTCGTTCCGGTTTAATAAGCAAGTCTTTGGCAAGCCATTCCGCTGACTTTCCGGATTCCATCAATCGTTCATTCAGCAAGCAACGTCCAAATTCAAATTTCAAGAAGCGATGTCCTCCCGCGTAAGATTATGCACTATTTAACCTTAAGCCTTGTCCATTGGCGGTATGAATATACTTTATAAAGGGAACCAAACGATGAAGGTAAAATTATTCTTTGATTCGTCGAATCCCTCGCGCAATTTGTTCCCTCTCATGCTCGCTCAGCGAATATAATACAGGTGCCCTAGGAATGTCGAATTTCAGATGAGAATGAGGGATTTCCGTCAATAGAGTTCCGATGGGTTGTTGACCATTCGTACTACGGATAACGTTCCAGAAAATTCTGGACCTATCTTCCTCGGTTCCCCATTTTTCAAGCGAATTGCGAAATAACAAACATTTCCCGATGACGAAATCATGCTCCTTGAGGGGCTCCGTTGCTTCGAACCCGGCGTCTTTAAGGCTATCAAATAGTGCGGGCATCAACTGGTCCAAATAAAGCCCATAGGCAGCATCCTCGATTTCACGAAAAGCGATCGTTAACTCATCAAACATCGAATCGTATAATGTTTTCCACACCGATTCGATATACTGATTACCTGCCACGCCAATCTCCTCAATGGTCATGTCGTACCGAAATACTGGTTTTAACGTCATATAAACTCCTCCTTGAACTGGATTACCTCCATCATACAACATGAAAGCCAATTGGAAGGTTTGGGAGATGAAGATGAAGGTAATCAACAAAATATCTAGAATAACATTACAATGGATTTAATGTTTGCGCATTTTTTTATGAAGGTGGGTTAACATGGACTTTCGACCGAAAAAACTGGCAGAAAAGTACGGGGTAAGCAGCAGCACCCTGCGGAACTACGAAGCGAAGGGATTGATACCTCCTGCTGAACGATCTTCAAATGGATATCGTATGTATACAGAACACCATGAAGCTTATCTGGCATGTATTCAAGCCATGTCTGCTGCATTCGGTATGGAAGTAACGAGCGAGGTAATGCATTGTCTTGGACGAAACGAGTTAGATGACGCATTGTGGATCGTCAGGGATCGAGAGGTCATGCTGCATCGGGAAAAAGCAAGTTTGGATCAACTGGTACGGGAGTTGAAATCGTATTCTGAAGGTAGCCGAGCTCACGATTTTAACCAATATTTCAGCATCCACGAGGTCTCCAGACGGACGGGGGTTCCTAAATCGGCTATCCGCTACTGGGAGCAAAGCGGCCTATTCACGGCTAAGCGAGACCCTGATAACGAATACCGTCTTTATAATGAAGCGCATCTCTTTAAAATTAGGATGATACAGGTCCTGCAGAGCTCTGTTTATTCCGAGGATACCGTCAACTTAAAACAATCCATTGCACGCTTAGAACTAGAGAACATCGAGCATGCGATGAAGCTTTCTGAACGTATCCAGACTTACCTGCACAAAACGATCAAATTTCAGATGCGAGCGCTCTATTTTCTATATCGCTTGATTAAAGACTACTGTTAGAGATGAGATGATTACAAAATAACATCGACACCGATTTAAAAGCAAAAGCCATAGGTCTCAGCGTGCAAATAACGCTAAGCCCATGGCTTTTATTGGAAATTACAAGTTATCATGCATCCCGTTTGTTATCGAATTGCCGCTTGCCCGAGAAATCTTTTATAACGCCATCGTTCAACAAAATATCAAGTTTCGCGTTAAATCCTCTCAGACACTTGTCGAATTGTGTCGCATCTGTTCCTTCGTAGCGTTTCATCAGCTCTAGATAATTGTTCAAAGAACGTGGCGCTTCGGCATTCGTAAATTGATTTTGTTCTACAAATCGGTTTACTAATGTTTTCATGCTGTCTGTGCTCGCGAAATGTTTTTGAAGATCAGTCCGACGGTAAACCATTTGCCGGCAGATCATCATCTGCAGCGGCAATGGCGCCGTCCACCGTCGCAGGTTCATTCGACCCATACGGCCAGTTTGCGGTTTAATTCAAATTCTGCAGATTTCTACAGTTAAACGCCCGCTTCTTCCTTCTGATACATGTCTGTCAGCTTTATGCTTCTACCTTGCTGCAAACGGGATCGTTCGGAAGCAAAGGCAATCAAATGGCTTTGCAAGGAAGCTGTAGCCGATGTAAGCCCTTGAGACGGGTTGCGGTCGAACTTATGTACATTTTTGAGGAAAGAGCTCACCATGCGCTCATCGCCTCCGCCGTGGCCGTCTCCCTGCACGCTGCATTTAATTTCAATCTCTTCGCCCGTCGCATAGCGGTACAGCATAAATGAGCCTTTATCCATGTCGCCAATGATCTCTCCCTGCGTGCCCATAATCTGCACACGGCGAGTTGCGCTCTGGGTCAATCCCGACATAATAAAGTTAGCGTTGGCGCCGCTGGCAAATTCCATATTGACGACCTGATGGTCGACAACATTGTTATCGCAGCGATAGACGCAGCGGCCGAACGGTCCTTCCTTAAGCGCCCGGATAATGCCTTCCTGTGATAAATCGTGCGTCATATAGCGCGCCCAATGGTCGGCAGGCTGCTCCAAATACATCTTAATCGCTGAAAAGGCACATTCCCTCTCGGCTTCGCAACCATCGATGCAGCGGTCCGTTGCACCCTCCGGCGCGTTCTCGGCTTTAAAATGCAGCAATGAGCCAAAGGAGCTAACCGCTGTGCACGGTTCATCCATCAGCCAGGAGATGAGGTCCAGGTCATGGCAGGATTTGGCCAAAATCATCGGGCTGGTTTCCTCGGAATTGCGCCAATTGCCGCGTACGTAGCTATGAACCATATGGTGATAGCCAACGTTCTCGGTCAGCTGAATGGTGCCGATGGCACCCAGCTCCCCATCCTCGATGCATCTCTTGATGCCCGACCAGAACGGGGAATAGCGAAGCACATGCGTGACTACCAGCAAACGCTTATGCTTAAGAGAAGCTTGCTCCAATTCTATGCATTCCCGCACATTCGGCGACATCGGTTTCTCCAGCATGACATGGTAGCCAAGCTCCAGCGCTTTCATTGCCGGTATATAATGCATCCGATCAAGCGTGCAGATGATCATCACGTCGGCTATTTTCCCCTGCTCGAATGCTTGTTCCCAAGAATGATAAACCTGCTCTTCCGCGATTTGATGAATCTCTGCAAAACGTTGTCTGCGTTCATCATCCGGCTCGGCTACTGCCACAAACTTCAGCTCATTCGGAAATTTTCCCGCATACGGTCCATAGATGTATCTTCCTCTACTGCCTGCGCCTAATAGTACAGCCGTTAATGTTCTCAATGTTAGTCCCCCTTGCATGTCCAATTGCATCTTAATTTCATTGTAAGGGGTGACTCCGGGCATCAAAATAGATCATTGCTTACATTCCATATACATTTATTGACCTTGCTGCATTGTTTCGGTGCGGGCCATCCGAAAATCCTGCGGCGTCATATCATTTTGCTTCTTGAAAAAGCGGATAAAGGCAAGCGCTGAATTGTAGCCGAGCTTGGCGGCAATTTCATTGACCTTCATGGATGTATTGAGCAGCATGTCTTTTGCAATGACATTACGGTAACCATTTACGTATTTAGACAGTCCGATTCCGGTTATCTGCTTGTAAAGCCTTGATAAATAGGATGGATTCAAGCTGACATAATCCCCAAGAGCGGATAGGGATATATCATCCTCAATATGCTCCTCTATATAGCGATGCACCTTACCCACGACCTCCGCCGGCAGCTCTGTTCCTCGAATCGCATTCCATTCAAAAAAGCAGTCCGCCATTTGCCAATAGTATGGAATGAGCTCCGTCCATGAAGCGGTCATCTCCTGGCGGAACAGTTTATCCAAATTAATCTGGGTATTCATATAGTCTCGAAAATCTTTATTTTTGTGCAAATGCGCCAGAAATACCGCAGATAGGAAATGGTACAACTCCACCTTGCGCTCATAAGGTGTATTCTCATCGTTCCAGATGTCAGTCAATTCAACAAATAGATGATTAAACTGCTCGCGGTGATTATTCTCAAGACAGCTCATCAGCAGCTGTACGCGAGCGTGAAAAAAGCTGTCATGATAGCTTTTCGCCTTCTCATTTTCTTCGGACTTCTGAATATCTTTATCTGTCATGATGACCTCATGGAACAAGCCATGGCCCTGCATAAGACCGTATTTCATCCCATGAAAACGATCCGACAGCCGATTCCATGGGACAGCCTCGCTGCCAATAAGAAAAGATACGGAGAGGCTCAGCAGCTTTCTGCTGGTCGCCTGGATCGTCTCCAAATTGCCGCTCACATAGCGGTATGCCCTGGTCCATTCCATCGTACCGGTATCCGTCGTTAACTCCGGGCTGGCTTTTGGCTGAAAGATCCATACCATTTTGTTCATCTCAAATACGACGGAGAAGCAGCGCACATGCGCAGATAAATACTCATCGCTGATATTTTGAAGAGCGTAAGCGAGCAAAGCCTTGTCCGGCGCCGTGAACATTTCCTTCCAGGCATCGATCCGGCCTATCAGTAAATAGACAGGCAGCGATGCGTCGAGCGGAATGTCCATTTCCGCAAAAGCGTCCCGAAGCTGCTGCCCCGTCATCGTCTTGCCTTGACATAAGCCCCAAATATATTCCTTCTGCAAGGAAGGCATCGCAATTCTCATTTTGGATTGGGCACGCAGGATCATTTGAGCCTGATCCTGTTCCTCTTCGATTTCCTCTATCGCCCGTTCAACGGTATGAATGATCTTCTCGTCGCTTTCCACTTTTAGCAAATAATCAAAAGCGCCAAACGTAAGGGCGTTCTTTGCATAGTGAAAATCATTGTACCCTGTCAATAAAATAACTTTGCACTTCGGCCACTGCGATTTGATTTCCTGCAGCAGCTCAATGCCCTCTATTCCGGACATCTTAATGTCCGAAATCACAATATCCATCCGGTGATGTGACAGCACCTCAAGCGCCTCTTCGCCGGAATAGGCCTTCATGACTTCAAGCTGCAAGCGCTCCGTCTTCTCGAACAACTCCAGAAGACCATCTACGATAATCGGCAGATCATCCACGATTAAAAGCCTGTACATGGCGATTCCTCCTTAGCTCATGCTCAGTTTAATAATAGCTTGAAGCCCGCCAAGCTCAGAGCGGGATACGGTAATCCCATACGCTTCTCCATAACGAAGCTGAATTCTGCGATGAACATTCAGCAGGCCGGTTGTCTCCTCCATCTGGTTCGTTGAATAACGAAGCCTCTTTCCAAGCGCATCGATCTCCTCGTCCGTCATGAACTCGCCGTTATCTTCTACATAAATGTAAAAAGCATCGTTTCGCAGCTTGCTGTGCACCCAAAGCTCGCCCGTGCCGCGCATATTGCCGAGGGCATGCTTATAAGCATTTTCAATGATAGGCTGCAAAATCAATCGGGGGACTTCAATCGGCTGGGCTTCGACTTCAAACAGCACTTGGATTCGTTCCCCGTAACAGATCGACTGCATCTCCACATACGTGCGGGAATGCTCAAGCTCCATATCCAGCAGAATGTCGTCATCATGATGGCGAGTAATGAACTGAAAATATTGCCCGATGTACAAACAGATCTGGTAGGCTTTTTCCTTCTGCGTATCGGATTTAATCAAGCGGCAAAGCACGAAAAAGCAATTATATAAAAAATGAGGATTAATTTGCGATTGCAATCGTTTCAGCTCCGAACGCTGATTGCGAATTTGCTGCTCATAATTTTCCTCAATCAATGTCTTCAAAGATTTCACGGTATCGTTAAAAGCCTGGTATAAATAGCCGAACTCATCCTGCCTGCGATCGATCAAAATCGGTTCCAGCTCGTTTTGCTGCATGCGGCGGAAGGAACGCACCAGCTTTAACAACGGACGGTATATTAACCGGATTATAAAATAGGTAAAGAATAAAAAAATAAAAACAGCAAGCGCGCAAGCCCACCAAAACAAAGCTCTATATACCTGCAATGAACCGAGAATCATCTCTTCCGGTATGCTCGTTACCGTGTATGAATTCCAAAGGCTGGAATACTTGAATACGGTAAGAAAACGCTTGTTTTTATAATGAATCGTATCATAGCCTTCATCTAATTTCGCTGCCTGCTTCTCAAAAGCCAGCTGCTTCATCAGATCACGCAATTCAAGGTCTGAGCCGCTATGGATTTCCCAGCCGCGCTCCAGATTAAACAATACGGTCTGACCACCCCTGCTATTGCCGATTTGCGCTAATGTTTCTTTAATTTTGCCGGTTGAGAGCTCTACGCCTACCACATAGAGCGGGTTCGTTTTGCTTGCAGGGTACTGCATCGTAATAAACAGCCGGTCCTGCCAATAAATAAAGGGCTCCGTATAAAGCTTCTTGTCCGGCTGCATCGCTTCATATTCTTCCGCATTCAACTTGGTCTCAAAGCTGTTGCTCAGCACCGTGCGCTCGATCAGCGGAATGTACGCTTTCGCCTCGCGAATGAACGGACTGGAATTTTTCATTAAATCCAGGCGGTGCTGAATATCCAATATTTTATACGACCGCTCATAGGAGTTCATCTGCTCCCCTGTCGCCGCCACTTCCATTAAATCCTTGTCCATGACATAGTTAGGCAAATATCGGCTGATCCGGTCTGCTTCCTGATCCAGGGAGTCTAAATAAAACCGCGTCGTATTCAGTATCGAATCGGATATTTCACTGCGGATATGATCGGCCCCTTGTTCATTCATCATCCAGGTAATCGCCATAAGCGGCAGTAAGGCTGCCAAAAAGGCAGCCATTATTTTTTTGAATATGGAGGAATCCTGTAATAAGAATATACTCTTCATCGTTTGTTCTCCTGTGCCCGAGATCTACGACCTTCTTTGTCTATTCTTTTACACTTCCCATCACAATGCCTTTGATGAAAAACCGCTGCAAGAATGGATAGACAATAAGAATCGGGAAAGCCGCAACAAAGATTTGTGCCGCCCTGCTTGTACGGTCAGACAGCTGCAGCATGAGTTCCACATTTTCTGATTTAATAAATCGGAAATCCATCTTAATAATAACGGTTTGCAAGAAGGTTTGCAGCGGGTAATTTTCCGGGTGATTCATGTAAAGCATACCATCGAACCAGCTATTCCAATGCCCTACCATCGTAAAGAGCCCCGTTGTCGCCAGTGCGGGCAACGATAGCGGAACATAGATTTTCCAAAGTGTTGAAAAATGCCCGGCTCCGTCAATCCGTGAAGCATCCTCAAGCTCCCTGGGCAAATTGCGGTAAAAGTTCAACAACAGGATGACATTGAACACGTTAATTGCCATAGGAAACACTAGCGCTCCTAGAGAATCAATAAGTCCCAAGCTTTTAATTGTCAAATAGGTAGGAATAAGTCCCCCGTTGAACAAAATCGTAAAAACGAAGATCCAGGCATAAACGGTTCTTAGACGAAACGTATTGCGGTCCTTGGATAAAGGATACGCCGTAACAATCGTTAACAGCATGCTTAATGCCGTCCCGACGACAACCCGATGAATAGAAATGCCAAAGGCTCTTATATATTCAGGCTTGCCGAACACGTTATCATAAGCCGCCGTTGTAAATTCTACAGGCCACAGTGCAACCTTGCCGGCTGCCGCCGCCGAACCCGAGCTAAAGGAAATCGCCAAAATATGAATGATCGGCATTAAGCATAAAAAAGATATAAACGTAAGAAAGATGAGATTGCTAACTTGAAAAGTCCTTCTTCCGAATGACGGTTTCATGATCACGGTGTGTCTCCTTTCTGAATCACCGACTTTTCCGTTACTAGAAAATACGGTAATTCGCTAGTCGGTAGGCGAGTACGTAGGATACGGAAATGAAAATAAAGGATACGACGGATTTCAATAAACCGACAGCTGTGGCAAATCCGAACTGGGCTTGCTGGATCCCCATGCGGTAGACGAAAGTATCAATGATATCGGCACTTTCATAAACCGGCGCGCTGTACAGGTTAAATATTTGATCAAATCCGGCATTCAGGACATTGCCGATATTAAGCGTAAGCATAAGTACAATGATCGGCATCATGCCCGGCAGCGTCACATGAAGCGTTTGTTTCCAGCGGCCCGCGCCATCGATTTGAGCAGCTTCATAAAGCGTAGGACTAATTCCTGTCAGCGCCGCCAAATAAACAATGGTGCCAAATCCAAATTCCTTCCATACATCGGAGACGACCATGACATAAGGAAACCAGTTATTGTCGCCAAGAAAGAAAATCGGCTTCATGCCGAACCATCCAAGCATCTGGTTCAATATGCCGGAGGAAGGAGACAAAATATCGACCAAAATACCGCTCAGCAGCACCCAGGATAAGAAATGGGGCAGATAGACCAGGGTTTGGAACGTTCTTTTCATCCATTCTCTACGCAATTCATTAAGCAAAATAGCAATGGTGATCGGCACGAACAAACCGGCAACGATTTTCATTACGGCAATATATACCGTGTTAAAAAAGATACGGCCGATATCCGGGTAATCCATTAACAGCTGGAAGTTCCTCCATCCGATAAACGGGGAGCCGAACAATCCTTTATTCGGCACATATTTTTGAAAAGCCATCATGATTCCTGACATCGGAATGTAACTAAAAATAACAATAAAAGCCAAACCCGGCAGCAGCATCAAATGAAGCGGCCATTCCTTCTTCCAGACGCGCGTCAGATTCTTCATATCTTCACCTCGCTGATTCACTTATCATGCTGTGCATGCCTTGCTCAAGAATCTGATTGTTCTTGAAAAAAGGAGGGATTGCATCGATTCAATCCCTCCTTTGCGCTTCAGATCCTATTTAATCGATTGATACCACTCGTTAACTTCTTTCGTGATTTCATCGCCGCCAACCTTCTTCCACTCTTCAACGAATGTATCGAATTCGTCCACGGATACTTGGTTCATCATGATTTTGATGAATATTTCATCACGTTTCTTCGTTAAAATTTCTTGACGGTCTGCCATCGTCGGCGTAGGTGCCCCGTAGAATTTGTTTTGCAGGTATTGCTTGTTCTTTTGAATTTCTGGAATATGCGAAAAGGCTCCATTAGGACCAGAGATTATATACTCCCACCACATGCTTGCATCGCCTTCAACGTATTGCATGGCGCGTGCATAACGCGTTTTTTGGTCTACAGTCTCAAGGATGCTTTCGTCCTTGTTTTCAATGGCTTTAGGCAGGATTTCGCCGTTATTGTCAAACTGTTTGCCTACACGAAGCGGGTTAAGCAGCCAGTAGTTGTTGCCTTTTTCCACAGGGTCTTTGCCATAAGTGTATACCTTCTGCTCTTCTGTCGGATGATTGTCAACAACGATCCATTGGTTCAGCAAACCGATTACGCCTTCCGGATGCTTGGCTTTTTTAGAGATCACATAGTACTCGTCAACGCCAAGGCCAATTTGATTCAATGTAGGTTTGTTATCGATTGAAGGGATAGGGAACACACCCCATTCTTGAACCACCTTGCCATCTTTCACAGCCCCTTGAACAAGCTGTGCCGGTGTCCAGGAAGCGCCAAATACCATGCCGATGCTGCCGTCGTAGATGAGCTCTGCGGCTTTTTCCGAATCTTTAACCGCAAACTCTGGATCGATCAACCCCTTTTTGAACATGTCTTGCAGCGCTGCAAGAGCTTGTTTCATTTCGGGCTGAATATCACTGTTCATCAAACCGCCGTTTCCGTCTTCCATCCAAATGTTTTCATAAGCATGATAGCCGTTCAAGAACGCTCTCAGACCGGTAACGCCTGTTTCTGTACTAAAAGGATTCTTGCTGACCGCAATACCGTAAGCTTGTTTTGTACCGCCAGGATTCTTCGCTTTGAACGCTTCGGCAATTTCAATGAAATCCTCCATTGTTTTTGGCTCCGGCAAGCCAAGTTCTTTCAGCCAGTCGGTACGAACGAACAAGAATTGATAGTTGAACGGGTTGTAGGAGCTTGGAATCCCCATCATTTTCCCGTCAATCATCGCTGTTTTCATTTGCATGCCGCCGTCCATGGTCAGAAACTTTTTTGTCTCTTCCGTAGCATGCTGATCATAAATCTCTGTCAAATCCATAATCATATCCGCCTCCGTTAGCTCTTTAAGCTGTGCAGCGTTTACAAGCAAGAAATCCGGAAGATCGTTGGATGCGATCGCAATTTTTACTCTCTCTTTAAATTGGCTTACATCTGCAATCCACTTGTTTGTAATTTTGACACCGATATCTTTTTCATAAGCGTCATAAACGGAGTTTTTGTCGAAGTCTTCACCTTCGTCAAATTTCAAGTAAGGATCGCTTGGCGAAACCGTTGAAACCTCAATAACATCCTTGCTGTTTCCAGTGCCTGTCGTCTGGATCGGCTCCTTGGAATTTCCAGGTGGTTGGTTTGGCTCAGACGACGTTTTGAAGCCGCAGCCTGTAATCGCCAATGCAAGCGTCAAGGAGATCATGACAAGTGCTTTTTTGCTCTTCAAATTTACCCCTCCGTGTATATTTCGTTTAGTTTTTGCTGCAAATTGTACTGCAGTCTTTCATATTTCCAGTATAGAAAGAAGCCCCCCGCTGTTCTATATACTAGTCTTTACTTTCGTATACACCTCTTGACACCAGGCAAAAAGTAAATAATTACCGTGAATTGACATATACAACGGAGCGTTTACTTTTCAATGAGTAACACCTCAAAAGTATGTATGAACGTAAATAACAGTATCTGGTTGAAGGCATCCCTTGTCTATATACTTAGCATATAAACTCATGATTGACTGGAGGCATTGGATCATAATGAAACTTCATATTGCTTATGACCATCCCATTCCTATCAATGCTTTCGAATGGACCCCTTCCACGTATCGGCAGCCGCCTCATATGCACGCGAGTCTGGAGATCGGCCTCTGTTTAACAGGCAAAGGCTATTTTTTCTTTGGCAACAAACAATATGCAGCGAATCCTGGCGACCTATTCCTGGTCAATAATGAAGAACGGCATATTGCCCAATCTGCCCCAGACGACCCGAGCCGCTATCTTTTTGTTAACTTTGATCCCGCGCTGCTGCTAGCGGAGGAGCCCGGTCTGCTGCTGCCGTTTTCCTATCGCTCCACTCATTTTTGCAATCATATTATGGGCGGCTCGTCCCTCGCCAAACAGCTTACGCCTTGGGTGCTGGCTATAGCGGAAGAGCTGCGGGAGAGGTCCCCAGGTTATTTAGCAATGGCCAAAAGCGCGCTCATTCAGCTGTGCGGCCGTCTTCTTCGACATTACGACGGTTTGCTAACCTATAAAGAGCGTCATCATATGGTACACTCCGTTCGCCAGGCGCAATCACTGGCCGCTTTGGTCGAGCATCGTTACCGCGAGCCGGTTAGCTTACGGGAATTGGCTGATGAACTTGGTTTAAGCATCTCGCGCGTGAGTCGGGCGTTTCTGGAAACGACCGGTTATCGTTTCTCGGAATATGTTTCCTTGCTGCGTGTCCAGGCTGCCAAGCGTGAATTGGCAGGTACGGACAAAGCTGTTGCTGTTATTGCATTCGAATGCGGCTTTCAAAGCTTGCCGACCTTTTACCGCGTTTTTAAAGAGACTGTCGGTCTGTCTCCGGTCCGTTATCGGCAATCTATAGGGGCTACGAAATGAGCAATAATGAGAATAACGCGTTCATGATTTGAGAAGCCATTGTCGTCATGACTGGTTATAATCAAGGCATATTTAGATTACATGGATTTCAGGAGGGCAACCGTGATGACGAAATGGATTGGACTGAGGGAATTAGTTCGAGACGAAATAAAACAGCGTGGAGAAGAAGGCTGTTATGTTGAGGGGATGACCGAAGGTCTCGAAGCAGCCAGCACCGACGATGCAAAGTTAATGGAAGTATACCAGACTTTAATGGCACTTGAACCACGTGCGGATTTCAAGTATATCGAGCCGTCGGAATTGGAAGCCATTCGCGCCGAACGTCCGGATGGACCGAGAATCCTGCCCGGAAACGGGGATGAACTCAAATGGCAGGATAAATTTCATGGTGCGTGGCTTGGCCGTTCGGCTGGTTGTGCGCTCGGAAAACCTCTCGAAGCTCCTTCCTTCATGCAAGGCTCCGGCGGAAGGCCCGGCTGGCACAATATCAAGTTGTGGTTCGAAGGCGCAGGGCAATGGCCGATTTGCCACTATACACCGGGGGATTCAACTGCAGAAGCCGAGTACGGTATCGAGATCGCAAGGTGGAGCAGCTTGGCCAGCTGCCGGGATAACATTCGCTTTATGGAAACAGACGATGATATTCGTTATACCGTTCTTGGCCTGCTCATGCTTGAGGAGCGAGGACTTGATTTCAACTCCTGGGATGTGGGCAAGCTGTGGCATCGTCATTTGTCCTTCGGGCAGGTATTCACGGCTGAAGCGCAGTCCTATCTTAATTTCGCTCGCGTCACTTCACATATGAGCGGCGATCAGCCAGATGACTGGGAGAAACATATCCATTGGGGTCGTTCTTATTTGAATCCTTACCGCGAATGGATCGGCGCCCAAATCCGTGTGGACGGATATGCATACGGTGCTGCCGGCCAGCCCCAGCTTGCTGCTGAGCTTGCTTGGCGGGACGCTTCCTTCTCTCATGTGAAGAATGGTATTTACGGCGCCATGTTTTGCTCGGCTATGATTGCCGCCGCATTCGTTGAACGTGATATGAAGCGAATTGTTGAGATCGGATTGAGTGAAATTCCGAAACACAGCCGCCTTGCAGAAGATATCGCTTTAGCGGCCAACATTGCTGAGGAAACGGAAGACACATTAGATTTGGTGAGTAAAATATGGGAAGCATTTAAGCATTATCACCCTGTTCATACCAATAATAATGCTGCCTTATGTGCTGCTGCGCTCATTCATTCCGGAGGCGATTTTGAAAAAGGCATTACGACAGCCGTACTTGGAGGCTGGGACACCGATTGCAATGGCGCCACCGTCGGTTCCATTCTTGGCGCATCGCTTGGAGCTGCAGCACTTCCTGCGAAGTGGATCTCGCCGCTAAACGATACGTTGTATGCCGATGTCAGTGGCTTCCACCCCATTGCCATCTCCGAATGCGCTCAAAGAAGCTATCGCGTCTTCCGAAAATTGCAGCATTAACATGATTAAGGATGAATCCAGTTGGAGGGGGCGGCTAGCTCCCTTCCTCTACGTCGAGTAGCCAGATGGAGTTTCACTTTTAGACTCTCACGGAACCTTACGTGAGCCTTCGGACTCTTTTACACATAGCCCATTTGACTAATCTTCGGTGTAGATAGTCAATGGTTTTCTTTGTCGCAGCCTACTCGAGATGATTATGAGACAATAGTTTCCCGTTAACCTAGTGACCAACTGACTAGAACTTCATTCGATATTCCCCAGCCTCACCGAGAAAATCTTCTCGGGTCAATTCTTTTTCCCCAAGCAATATCCGATAATTCGTTATCGTGCCATCATGTGAAATCATGATTACTTTTTTATAGCTTTCCCCGATCCAATCTAATAACCGCTTAGCATACCCTTCAAAAATATCTTGTTCGATCCTATTAATCCCTTCTTTCCAGCAATCCATTTTGAAATCAAGAATTTTAGTATCTCCATATAGATTTGTGATTTCAGTTTTAGAAAGGATGTGATCACATGCTAAAAAAGGAAGTTCGAGGTTCTGAGGAAACATTCTCGGACCAACCAATGGAGAAATAATGAAGTCCATATCATTTTTTATAATAGTTGCCGTCTCAATTGTACGTTTAGTTGGACTTACAAGAACTAAATCATCAGGATCAATTATTATTTCATTTCGTAGCTGCGTTACTTGAAATTTTCCGTATTCTGTAAGACTAGGATGCAGAGTATTTAACCGATTTGGATAATCGTTGAGATGTTCTCCATGACCGTGCCGAATAAATATGAATTCCATGTCTACCCTCCCTTATCTCATTCCCCTATTCGGCGTGATCCCATGAAGCGACTGAAATGCCCACGCAAATGAAACCGAAGACTCGTAGCCGTATTTATGGCGATATCGACACTCTAATCGCTTCGTTATTTTGCAATTCGAGCGCGGCAAGAGTAAGTTTTCTACGCATTCCTTCTCTCGACAAAAGTATACAATCCCGTCAATAGTTGCGTCTTCTTTTCTTGAGCACCTAGATTATGGCGTTCTCCGACCAGGCTGACTGTCTGTTTAATTTTAGCTTGGACCTGTTATCCATACAACTCTGGTAGTTTCGAGGTTCCAAAAATTGTTATGCATAAAGAGTGACAGGCATCCCAAAGCACGACACGGTCAAACATAGCAATTACGATCAAAAAACTCCTGATAAATTTTGCTATAATGACGTTAACCACTTAAGGGGGAGCAAGATGGAATCCTATGATACTAGTATCTTAAAGGTAACTGAATATATCGAACGTCGAATAAATCAAAAGATAACATTGGAAGAACTTTCGCGTGAGGCAGCATTTTCAAAGTATCATTTCATGCGAATTTTTAAAGCCTTAACTAAGGAAACACTTAATGAATACGTTAGGAAGCGACGGCTGACATTGGCTGCGAAAGAATTGATAGAAAGTGATRCATCTCTTATTCAAATAGCACTCAAGTATGGCTACGCCTCGCAAGAAGCATTCAGTCGAACTTTTTCATCTTACATGGGAACTTCGCCATTAAGTTATCGAAAAAAAGGTGCACATCATTATAACTTATATAAGGATGTTTTATCCGAGGAAATTTTACGGACAAGGAAGCACCCTGTTCGTCATGAAACATGCATAATCGAAATCTCAGGATTTTATATTGGAGGTATTGTTTTAGAAAAGAATGTCAATAACCACACCATATCAAAGCATTGGAATCAGTTTTATGATGAATTAATCAAGCTTTCTATCGACCCCCATACAAAAAAATGCTTTGGTTATGAATCTTTGGATCAAGATAACGAGCCTTACTATATTGCGGCGGTTGAAGTAGATAGTTTAGAAGAATTGCCTAAAAGCTGGATAGGGAAATACATACCGCCGCATAAGTATGCAGCAATTCCATTGGATAATGTAATTGAAAATATTCCATTTGCTATGGAAGAAATCTATCGAAATGAGTTACCTGCACTTCATGTTAAACCAGCGCTAAATTTCAGCCTGGAGTATTATGATGAAGATTTTACAGCCAATGAACCAACACATATGCTTCAATATTTAATACCCATCGAATAGGAGGAGATTGTATTGTATATTGGAAACGGAGCTTATTGTTATGCGAATTCGGCAAGTATGTTAATGAAAAGCGTTGGGGAGGATGTTCATCCTTCATTGCTCGAGGTTCTATCAGGAGTTGGTCTAGGGGTAACGATGTATGGTAATGGAAGTCTATTTTTACATAACAATACGGCAGATCCAGATGTTGCAATATCTAAAGCCATGGAGATTGCTGGATTTGCTTTCACAGAAGTATTTTCCAAAGCGGATGCTGAATGTCCAATTGATGATATGAAAAAGCTTTTAGAAAAGTCACCTGCTATGCTTGGACCAATTGATATGGGATATTTAACCTATTCGCCAAATCATCAATTTCAACAAGGTGCTGACCATTATGTATTAGCTTATCGCATGGATGACAAGTATGTTTACGTTCAAGATCCAGCAAACTTCCCGTATGTGCGACTACCTATTGAAATGCTCAAGAAGGCATGGAAAGCTGAGAATATTGCATATGGTCGAGGCAGATATCAATACTGGCACTCCATTAGAAGAGTAAGTAATCCTTCCATGGATGAGATTTATGATGCTTCCATTCGTTTTTTCCAAAATATTTATGAAAATACAGGGGAAAGCGGAAAACAAATTGGAGCAAAAACTGGAAAGGCAGCAATTGAAGTCTTCGTTGAAAAATTACGCAGCAATGAAATCTCTGATGATGCAGTTGGCAACCTTAAATTTTTCGTTTTCCAACTGGGAGCAAAGCGTGCCAATGATTTTGCTAATTATTTTGAGAACCGAAACGAAACTCTATCTCAACTAAAAAGACAACAAGCCGAACTCCTTGGATTATGTCATTCGCTAACCATGGAAGGCGATTGGAAAGAGCTTGCTTCTGTGCTTGAGAAGTTCGGAATATTGGAAGAAGCTTTTGAAGGAGAAATTCGTGGATTACATGTATATTCCTGATTAAAAAACATCCGCCTAATTTTAATTAGGCGGATGTTTTCGTCTAAAATCTAAGATTGTTATTGTTTGGATCATTTGGAAATAGGAATCGTTATGGATTCACTCTCAGACAAATTTTCCCCAAATAATGATTTTGGAGAGCCTCATGAGCCTTATTGGCGTCCTTCAGATCAAAAATATGACTGATATGAACGGTTAACCTAACCTGTGAAATATGACGTTGAAGTCGGGCTATAATCTCGGGCTCGGGTTCGCCGTTATATCCTGTAGCCTTGATTCCTACGGGTATCCGTAAATCTGGTTGTATCTCGTGAGGGTATACGAGTCGTCCATCTTTATGGAGACAGTTGACAGCAGTATTAGCCGCATCTCCCCCTGCGGTAATTATGGCTGCATCGAAACCAGACGGCTCAAATTTCCTAGCCATCGAAGAGATATCCTTATCTTTGCCGTTTACAGTAGCATCACAGCCAAGTTTCTTCATTATGGCAACTCCGTCTTCACCTGAAGCAATCGCAAATACACGGGCTCCCATTCCCTTCGCCAACTGCACGGCGATATGTCCAACCCCGCCGCTGGCTCCAAAAATCAGAATAGACTCCCCTTGTCGAAGTTGCAGTACACCCTCCAGCCCGCGCAATGCGGTAATTCCGACTCCAGAAATAACCGCCGCCTCCTGCATGGTTAATCCATCCGGAATTCGGGAGACATACTTGGCATTGATGGCCGCATATTCGCATAGAAGCCGCCATTAGGATTCAGAAAGGCTGGTGCATAGACCTGATCTCCCAAATCTACATTAGACACCTTCTCACCCCGCGCAATCACGATTCCTGAACCTTCCGAACCGAGAATATAAGGGAATTCTGGATTCATGTTTAACATTTCTGCATATCCGCCTTGTCGTTCGAATGCATCCCACTCTCCAACACCCGCATAGGCAACTTCAATCAATACATCTTCGGGGCCGATTTCAGGCACACCAATCTCCCGATGTATCAGTTCTTCTGGACCGCCGAACCGATCAAGCACTGCAGCCCTCATAGTATTTGGATGTTTAGTCATGGTTACCCCTCCAATAAACAAGTCTCTCCTTGCTAAGACCAACTTATCATATAAACATGTCAATAGTTGGCATGTTTATATCGATGGAGCTTTGTATCCAAGGCTAAACAACCGATGTTGGAACTTAACATCTATTTTAATGCATACTATTTTGGAACTTCTTGAGCCTAGATCGCACACCAGCCTCCGCTATTTGGCTAACAAATGCAGGTCTTTTTCTTGCTTCCGATTCGGCCCATCGCCTCGATTTTGCCGATATATTCCGTTGCAAGCGGCACTTTGCATGCCGTATTGCCGACATCCACATGCACTTTGCCGACCACCTCCGCGACTGCCTTCGCTTCCTCCGTTAATGGCTCAACGTATGCACCGACCGAAATAACGAAATTATTCATAACATAGCGGACCCAGTTGCGCTCGTCGTGGATGGTGTCGCGCACTCTTGTCAAATAACTGTGTAATTCCTCCATGTCGAGTGCTTCATCTGGCGCAACCGATACATAATTGGCATATGTACTCCATCCGCTTACGGCGACCAGTTCCTCCGGCGAATCAATCCACTCCACCGCCAGGTCATGCGCGTGCGGACTTTCCGCGGCTACTCTCGCTACCGTATACTCGGCAGGCGAATGCCAATTGGCTCCTGCCACCCAATGCTGCAACTGTTCTTTGGTGATGGTCTTCGGATTGATGCTAAGCCCCGCCAGGTACATCGCATCGTAGTTACCGGATTCATAGAGCTGCAGAGCGAGAGCTTGGTCTTTTTTCACATGCTTAACGAGCTTCTTCATGTCCCCGATTTTAACGCCGAAGAACGGCTCTTTCGCACCATGGCGAATATAAGTGCTTCTCGTCTGCTCACTGCCCATGCCAGCCAATGCCTGCATGATTTCTTCATAAGTCACCTATTAATCACGCTCCTAAACATATATTTAGCCTTGAGTGGTTCGTAGACATCATGCGAGTCATCGTTATTCTCTCCCTGCTGCAGTCGTCGTGCGACGATGACCTTCGTCCAAGGGTTCTTGTACGTGCAGATCCCGAATGCCTCCCCATTGCGCCATCGTCAAAAATACAGTCTTGAAGCTGTCTGGCCAAGTGGAACTTCCTCTGTTGCGTGATCTTATTCAACAAATAAACGATGTTTTCTTTCACTTTCACGCTTTCTCCCTTTCCGTCCAATTTAGTTATCGTGTGCATAGGATTAGCATACTTACTATATGGTCGTCATGCAATCATCATTGCCTCCCCCCTCGAGGTCAAAAGCCGCTTGTTATCCTGCAGGACGGACGCCGATACATGCATCTTACTGTTCGGTTCCTGTGGGTCGCCTTTGTTTTAATGACAATTGAAAAATCGCCATCTATACTAAACTCATAAAGCGTATGGAATGGAGGAGCCTTCTTTACATGAAAATCTTACTCGACATCAACCCGCGCAACGAAGAAACCACGGTGACGATTCACTGCAAAGAAATGACCCCAGCCATCCAGGAGATCCTCGCGTACCTCAATAAGAATGACACTGATTTGATCGTCGGAAAAGATGGAGAGAACCAGCACTTAATTAAGCACGAGGATATACACTACTTTCGTACAGAAGGCGATGTGGTCACAGCCGCCACCTCAGAAGGAATCTTTAAAGTAAAAGAAAAATTATATGAGCTCGAAAACTCCCTTCCCTCCCACCGCTTTATCAGGATCTCAAAGTCCGTCATTGCAAACCTGTATGCAATGAGCCATTTCGAACCAACCCTTTGTGTTCACTTTATATCAGGTGAGAAAGAATATGTTTCGCGTCATTACATCAGCCGAATTAAAGAAGTTTTAAAAATGAACCGGAGGGAAACGAAATGAATGCATTTATTTTCAGAAGCATCATCGGCATATTCTTCGGGGCTTTTATTGCTGTTATGACTACAAGTGCGCTTATTTATTTTGGTGGACAATCGACAATAGACGGGCTGCTTTTTATTAAAGATGCATTTGGCTATATTTTTTGCGGCTGGCTGTTTACTGTCACACCACTCTATTTTAAGATCCGCTCACTTCGCCTGCCCATGCAGACAGCCCTGCACTTTCTAACAGTCACCATCGTCTACTTTATATTAGGCCTATGGATTGGCTGGATTCAGATTGGTGTAAGGAACTTTTTGATATACTTGGTCATCTCTATTTTCGGTTATGCCATCGGATGGATTGGGTTTTATCTTTATTTTAAAAATGAATCGAAAAAGCTGAATAAAGATCTTAGAAGACATTGAATATTAGGAGGATCAGCATGGAGAGTGTTATTACAGTTAAAAATCTATCGAAAAACTTTGGCGGGACCCAGGCAGTAAAGAATCTTTCCTTTGATGTTTACAGAGGTGAGATCTTCGGGATTATCGGGCCGAACGGCGCGGGGAAAACGACCACCCTCGAAATTCTGGAAGGAATCTCTGATCCAAGCCATGGAGCGGTTGAAGTTCTTGGACTTGTTCCCAATAAGCAGCTTCGTGAGTTAAACAAGAGAATTGGAGTCCAGTTTCAGGCCACTTCGATACAGAAAAAAATGAAAGTAAAAGAAGCGCTGGATCTCTTTTCTTCATTTTACGATAACGCCACGCAAAAAGATTATTTAGTAGAATTGCTTGGCTTACGCGAAAAGCTGAACGTAAAGTTCGATGACTTATCCGGCGGATGGAAACAGCGGGTAACTCTTGCTTTAGCCACTCTGCATGAGCCTGAAATCTTATTTCTTGATGAGCCGAGCATGGGGCTTGATCCCTCAGCAAGACGGGACATGTGGTCATTGATCCGACTGTTAAGGGACCGTGGAAGTACCATTGTGATAACCACGCATTATATGGAAGAAGCTGAACAGCTGTGCGACAGGGTAGCGATGATTTACAGCGGCCAATTGCAAGCTTTGAACTCCCCTCGTGAATTATTAAACGAAGGTGCTGCTGGCTGTCTTGCCTTTATCAGCGAAGAACTCGGTCCCGAATATTTAAGCTCGCTTCCCGGTGTGGAGCGCGTTGACAAGAATCAAGCCGAATTCAAGGTGTTTTGTGATGACCAGCAGACAACGGCTTATCACATTTTCAGTTACTGTCAGGGAAAAGGCATCCCATTGTCCAGCTTCAGATTTGAGAAAGGCTCTCTTGATGATTTATTTGTTCAGTACCTAGAAAAGGAGAAGATCGGATGAACGCAATCGTAAAACTCGCCAGTTTAGAAACAAAAATGTTCTTTAGAGACCGTTTAAGCATGTTTTGGACATTCCTCTTTCCAGTAGTCATGATTGGGCTGTTTGGTTCCATGTTTGTTGGAGATAACATGAGCCAACAGGCTTTTGCGGAATATTCTGTTCCTTCATGGATTGGCGTCAATATCGTAACCACTTCCTTTTTCACACTGGGAACTGTTTTAACCAATTACCGGGAAACGGGCGTATTAAGAAGATATCAATCAACACCGCTCCAGCCATGGAAAATCCTCGCCGCCCATACCTTTCAAGGGACCGTCATCTTTGCTATATCCGCCATGCTTCTTATGGTCTTTGGCATGCTGCTCTATGATTTAACCCTGCCGGCCTATATCGGAAGCACCCTGCTTTCATTGCTTATTAGCATCCTGGCCTTTTTCCCGTTTGCTTTATTTCTGACTTCCTTAGCAAAAAACACTCAGGCTGCTTCCGCAATCAGTTCATTATTTCTAAACCTGATGCTGTTCCTGTCAGGGGCGACTTTTCCGCTGGAGATGATGCCGACGATTCTTCAATATGCAGCGAAAATACTCCCGCTCTATTACGTCATTCAGTTGCTGCGGGGGACGTGGACAGAAGCGCCCATTACGGAATATGGCTTTGAAGCTGCTGTTTTGATTGGCATTGCGATTGTATTTGTAGTGCTTGCTACACGGTTTTTCCGGTGGAGCGGGAAGTAGGAATAGTATAATGAGAACATCTTCAAAAGTGAAGGCCCTTTGAGTTTCCCCTTACCCGATTTCAATCTTGCAATKATTTTTCGCCCAACCATGAAATCCACAAGTTCCAATTACACAGTCTTCCGACCGCAAGGTGATTCCCCAGCGGATTCCTTGATTATTTTCAAATCTCTGATTCCATCTGCGAATTAGTTCTTCTGCTTGCTCAATATTCGTAAAACTCTCCAAATCATAAAATTTTGTGACTTCATCCATTGAGAAATATTGAAATATTTCTTGTGAATCATCTTGTTTAATCTGTCTAATTATAAATCTTTCCGTTTCTAAAGTAGGGAATTGAGACATGTTTTTGTCCTTTCATGTTTTGATATTCTATTTAACTAGTGAATCTGCGATCTCATTTATCAAACTATTCTAAAGATATCATTTAGAGTATTCTTAATCTAGAAATTCCCATAGTATTCCCCTGTCATGTTTGCCTCTACTGCCCTTTAGCCAAGTTAAGGCAGCTGATCAAATTGGTCGGCTGCCTTCTCGTCTTTATTCAACTAACGTGTCCCGTACTTCCATGTTCCTTCATACCGAACCAAAGATGATATTTATCTCTCTATGGATGATCCAGCGCTCTGTATGTCTTCATCATTCAGGAGGTTTTTCGTACCGCGAACCACAATTCTACAAAATTAAGGCCATTTCTGCCTCCATAGACTTCGAATTCCATTCCATCCACCTGCTCGTATCCTGCTGTTGGAAGCCATTCTGAATAAAAGCGGTGGTATAACGACTCGATGGAATCATTAAATTGATCCCAAGTAAACAGCTCCGATGGGAATATTGCCCAAGTGAGTGAAGGGATCGTTATTTCCAAGTATCCATCTGTTTTACTGGAATCGCTCTTAAATGAACACAGCATATACGGATACGTATCATTTTCGGTTTTTCGATAACTGCACACTGCATGCACTTTATACATATCCTTACTCAGATATACAGGCAATTCACCCGCATTGGCAGTAAGTCTCTCTACTTCGCCATTGGCATGGCATTGTTGCCATAATCCCCCTGGTGTACTCGGTCCATCGCCATCACCGCTTGTTTGAAACACTCTTTCAATGCCAAATACTTGGAAAGATTCCTTGGTTTCGATCCGATAATTCATCGCCTCAACCCCTTTGATTGAAATAAGAAAGGTAAGCCGTGGATATGCTTTCAACGCGACACCTTCTTGACGAGCCGTGGTTGGATTGACACCATGCATCGATTGAAAAGCTCTTGCGAAAGAAACCGGTGAATCGTAGCCATACTTAATGGCGATATCAATCACTTTCGTATCGCTATTCAACAAATCAATTGCTGCAAGAGTAAGCCGTCTGCGTCGTATATATTCCGCCAGTGTAACATCCGTAACGAAGGAGAACATTCTTTGAAACTGATAAGACGAACAGCAAGCTTGGCTTGCTGTCTTCGTCAGGTCGATTTCCCCGGATAAATTTGTTTCAATATAATCCAGTGCCCGATTCATCCTCGTAAGCCAATCCATTTTTCTTTCCCTCCTCTCAATCGCAGTATAGAATAACAGCGACTTAGTATCGCAACTTTATATGCTCAAGTAAGTTGGCATTATCACCTCTCCGTCATTCACAAGGGACAGATACAGTTGCTTTCTTCTTCACTTCGACCAGATCGTTGACTCTTGCTTACAATGCAAAAAACCTCCAAGTTTGTCTCCATATCTTACGACATGGTTGCATTCTCTTGAAGGTATTTTTATTTTGTCTCACGTTATGGGGTCAGTCCCATTACTGTTTACTCTCGTATTGCTTTTTTACTTGCCACATATCCTATAAAAGAACCAGCCAAACTGAAAGCATAGACTATTATTACAGAGATGTATCCAAATGCTTCATATGAAACCGAGGGGAAGAAATACCTTAACCCATACACCGGTCCTATAATAAATATTCCAACTGGTATTGAAAAAAGTATTGCATCTATAAGATACATTACAAAAACACATGCAACAGAGACGAGACAGTAAAAAGAGCTGAACTTAAGAAAGCGCATGCTCCGTTTGTCCCTATAATTAGTGTAACCTCCCCATGACATCCACAAAATTAAAAAGAGAATAGTGCTCACTAAGTTCATAGTTGAAGGTGTGTTGCCTTTTAGGTATGCACCGAAATTTATAATCGTAAACGGTATACTAAGAAGTAACGCAAAGAATGATTTCAAAATCATGGCTTATTGAGGATTATAGTCATGCTCAAAGTCATGGCTTTTATATACTTAGACATCCCACTACTCCTTCGATTTTTTAATTTCTGTAGTGTAACCCTATGTACTTGCACTTCTCGAAATGATGGATGATCCCCTTTCTTGCATGGGGGTTATTTCCCTCAACTTAGTAAACACCCAAAAAAGCAAAAAAGTTACATGAAAAAACTGAATCAGATGAAATTCCTCAATAGAACCTCATATTGTTTCAAATCCATCACTTACAGGCTTCACTTCTTTTACTCCTCCTGCATCGGGTTAGCTCCACTCATCATACTCGGCTAAAAAAGCAGATAATTTTCAATTTCTGCCAATCTAGGGTGATTGCTGTTAGAATAAAATCTATAATGTAATAAAATATCCAATCTTATCTTTTAATTCAGGATTTTTTAGGAAAACAGTCTTTAAGTTCAGTCAATATTTTATTATTCTTAATGGGATTTATGCTGATTTTCCAAGGAATAAAACGAAAAAATCAAATATAAAAAATTCAAAGTAAGGTTCGTCCGGAAATAGAATTATCCTCAATGTGACAGTATCGGTCTAGAATTCTTTCCAACATTCAAGAGGCAGCTGATCTCAATGTGATCGGCTGCCTATCGTTTCCCGTTATTTCAAGCGTATTGGTGAACCCACTCTTTTATCCGAGAGGCAACCTCGGTTACATCAGTAACCGTTGTATCAATAGTAGGCATAGGTGGGTTATAGACCTCATCGGCAATTTCAAGCAATCGTTTTGCAAAGTTTTTGTGGTTTTGAATCTCTTCCTCCGCCCAATTTCTTTCACGTAGACGTTTTTCGCGCGTTTCCTCATCACAATGCAGGTTTAGGTAATATACATGCTTAAAAAAAGGAAAGTCCGCACATTTTTCAATATCCCACGGCATCATTGTTCCGCATATTATAGTCATGCGTCCATTTTCAGCGATATTGCGTGCAACCCGCAGCCAAATATTTCGCATTTTCTCCCAATCGTGCCCGATAAATTCAATAAGACTATCAGGGTCAAAAATATCAAAATCAGGCATCAATCTCCGCAATTCCTTGATAACATATGTTTTCCCAGACCCACTTGCACCTGTTACGATAAATAAAGGAAATTTACTTTCCATTGTTATAACCTCGACTTATACTGCTGTCTATATTCGCTCGGGAGCATACCTGTCTGTTCTCGAAAAGTTCTGCTGAAATATTTCTCATCTTCGTATCCGGTTTGCTTGGCAATCCAGACAATTGGCCTGGCCGTCTGCTCCAGATATTCCCGCGCTTTATCGATTCGTACCTTGCGCAGATATTCATTGAAGGAAAAGCCTACGATTTCTTTGAAACATTGATAAAAGTAGCTTCGACTTAGATTGACCCGCTTCGCGACATCGATGGCGTATAACGGAAACTCCAGTTCATCGTGCACGATCTTTACCGCGGTCATAATGCTGCCGCTCACTTCCGGGCTCAGCTGCAGGCTGCCTGAGCGCGTAATCCCATTTTCCCTGAAATGTTTCAGCCAGTCCGTAACCTCCCGCCAGCACGTAAATGTGTCAGGGAGCTTAATATCATCAGGTTGTATCGCTCTATAGAGCCGGTTCCAGTCAACCATAAAGCCGTAGATCCATTGCATTAGCTTGGGGACGGGTATACGCAGTTCTTTTAATCGACTACAAAGCTTATCAAAGGCTTCATCGTCATGGACCCAAGTGAAGGCGTGTAGTAAATTCTTCACAGTGTCCGTCTCCTCTTCTCCCGGTTCAGGATGTTCTGCCAGCAGCTCCATGACAGACTTCTCAATCGGATAGGGCTCATTGCCGTCGAAGTCGTAAAAAAAATCTCTGCTCCTGTAAGCCCGCATCCGTTGGTGCAGATCGGATGGAGATAAACCGGCTGTATGCCGTAACCGCACCATATGCCATCCGGAGCTGCGCGTTCCGTTTGGAAGCGGCGGCAACGGGTCTTCTTCGTAATGGTCTTGAGGCTGAACCTCCTTGGCAAGATCCGTCAACCACATCAGAATAGATCCTTCCGATTCGGCTATCCAGCCCAAGGAAACACAATCCGCAACCATACTGCTTGTTAATGGCTCATCCGGGAATGTCAATAGCGCATAGGCCGTATCGGAAGAACAAACCTCTGCTATCGTATGCGACTCATTCTTGTGCTTCTGCTTCTCTTCCACAATGCGCGAGTGGATGCGACGAAACACTTCTTCGAACTGGTCTTTTTCTAGCTCTACCTTGGCAATGTAATCAATGGCACCCAGTCGCAGCGCTTCCTGAATGTATTCAAAATCCTGATGAAGCGTCAACACGGCGATCGCGATATGCGGATATAACTTGCGTACAACCCGAATTAATTCGATGCCCGACATCACGGGCATGGCCAGATCGGTCATTAACAGGTCTACCCGATTCGCCTTCAGAAAATCGAGCGCCTTCTCCCCGTTGGCAGCTTCGCCTACAACTCTCATTCCGAACGATTCCCAGGGTAAAAAGGACATCAGTCCCTTACGTACAAGCTTGTCGTCGTCAACGATGAGAACATGGATCATTTCGTTTAATTTCCCTCCCCAATTTGTATCGAAATGATGATGCGGGTACCATTGCCAAGCTCGCTTGTTACCGTCAGACTCGCTTTCCCTTCATAGTGAAATGCTAACATTCGTTTGACATAATTCAGTCCGATTCCCATCCCCACTCGATGGTGTTCAGTCTGTTCTTGCTCAAGCAACGCCTCAATTGTTTCTTCAGGGATCCCCCCACCGTTATCGCGAATTTCAATCTCTAGTCTGTCATTCTTTCTAACCTCCACCTCGATCCTGCCGTTGTCATCCAGCCCGTGATATAGCGAATTTTCAACCAACGGCTGCAGAATGAACCTAGGGACTGTCACTTCGAGCAATGCATCGTCTACGTGAATATTGACATCGAACTGAAAATTGTATCGAATCTGCTGGAGAATAAGATATTGTTTCAGTGAATCAATCTCATCCCTGATTGTCGCGACACTGTTGCCTTTGCGGAGATTGTAGTAGAGCAGTTTGTTCAACGAAGTGACAAGCCTGTCGATCTCCTCCTGACCGTTCATAACGGCAAGCCAGTGAGCGGTATCCAGCGTATTCATCAGAAAATGCGGATTGATCTGATACTGCAGCTTCTCGATCTCCAGATCCGCTCTGCGCTTCTCCTTGGCCTTGATTTCAGAATACAGCTGCGTAATCTGAACCTTCATATGTTGAAACTGGTTTAACAACATCTCAAATTCCGGGATCCGCGATTGCGTGGCAGCCGCATTAAAATTGCTGCCCGCAATCGATTTGATCTCCTTATGGAAGCGCGACAGCGGCCGGTACACCATTTTCCATAAAAGCCAGCCAATCGTCAGACTAACTACGGCGAACAACAGTGCCAGCCCCAGCATCTGCATCATCCAGCGATTTTTCTCGCGGTTGTAGTCGGATTGCGCAATTAGCGAGACCACGCTCCAGCCCTGATTGCTGACTTGTCGATACCAATAATAATCGGAAGTCATGCCTGTTACCAGGGACGGCGATAATGAGTCCGAAAAAAATGAATTTTCAGGAAAGATATCTTGAAGTTCGCTGTATGAAATTCTTCCGTCGTTGTCCAGAATTAAATGATTGGTATGCTTGCTGACTTCATCCAAATCAAGAATGCTCTGCGTCAGCTTGAAACCGGACTCAATGTAGACATAGGCATCCTCCCTCTCCGGCAAATCCACCTTTCGCAACGCGGAAAGCACATATTGATTGTTGAATCGATCTTGACTGATATGCGGTCCAAAATAGGTGATGCCATAATACTCTGCGAGGATTGGAAGGTTATCGACATTGAATCGTTGTTTCATGCCTGTATTCTCAAAAAGAGTGGTCTGATCGTCGCGTAAATAATACAGCGTTAATCCGACATTGGGATTCGTGAATGTGATGAGATTCAGTTGATTTTTGATTTCGTCCGTCAGATAACTCCGGTCATACGGCTGCTTCGCCATCAAAAACATCTCAAGCTGCCTACCGACATTCCCTTTAAAGGACAGTTGTTGGGATACGTGATTCAGATTGTTCAGCGTGTTCTCAAGCGACAATCTGACCTGCTTTAAATTGCTTTGAATGCCGGATTGCAGCTTCGTATTCAGAATGGATGTAATGGTGTTGTATGAAAGATAACAGGTGCAGATGAAAGGGATCAATGTTGCTGCGGCGAACAGTAAAAGAATTCTATTTTTCAAGGTCAATCGCTTCAGGCGGGACTTCCAATTCTTTTCCGGTTTCAACGCTAGCATCCCCATCGATTATTGACTCCTCCTCTCTTCGAATCAGGTCTAAGACGTGCATAAATAGAAACAGGTGGGAAAAATCTTTCTAGAATATAACACAAATAAAAATGATTATTGAGCAAAGATTCAGATGCCTGAGCTGTTATCTTTCAGTTGAAAAAAACAGGGTAGACAAATGTCTTCTCCTTAGTGGGTGAAATGTCCAACCATCCGGAACAGCCGTCAATTTTTGTACATATGACCCCCTCATTTAGAAACCACCTTCTATCCTTGAAGGCGGTTTCATTGTGTTACAGTTAAATGGTCCATAGGGATAATTATTCCATTCAATCTGATAGAAGGGGTGTAATTATGAAAAACAAGTCAAAAACGTTAGCGCTATTACTTGCCTGCTTTCTCGTTCTGGGTGCTTGCAGCAATACAACTAATAACACGCCGGCTCCACCGGAGAAAAGCGCGGAATCAAGCGAACCCGCTGATCCATTCGGCCGCTACGAAGAGCCTGTCCAGATCAGCATCAGCATTGAAATCGATCCCACCGATAATGAATTGCCGCCTGGCGACACGCCGCTGGACAATCAATACACTCGTCAGATTAAGGAAGCGCTTAACGTGTACGTCGACCATCAATTTGCTGCCTCCGGCCAGAATCTTCGTCAGAGAATCAGTCTCGCGATTGCAAGTAACGATTTGCCGGATGCTATGGTCGTCAATGCCGTTGAGCTGCGCCAATTGGTTGAAGCCGACCAGATTGCCGATTTAACGGAGGTGTATGAGCAATATGCATCCCCGGATATAAAAACTATCATTGAAAATACCAACGGCGCTGCCTTGGATGCAGTGACCTTCGATGGCAAAATCATGGCCCTTCCGGGTGTGCAAGCCAATGCCGATGGCATTCACCTCTTGTGGATCCGACAAGACTGGCTGGATAAGCTGAACCTTGAACCGCCAACGACGATGGCAGAACTTGAAGACGTCGCCCGCGCTTTCGTCGAAGATGATCCGGATGGTAACGGTCAGCGCGATACGATTGGGATTACTGGACCGGAAAGTGGCGGTAAGCTGTATGCGAACTTCCTGGAGTCGAAGAACAATTTGTACGGCTTTGACCCCATTTTCTCCGCGCATGACGCGTTCCCTGGATACTGGCTCGAGGGCGAGGATGGCAGCCCTGTGTACGGCTCAATTCTGCCGGAGACTCGCGAGGCGTTAGCTAGTTTGAGAGATTTGTATTCCAAGGGACTAATTGACCCAGAGATGGGTGTTCGTAACAAAGCGGATGAGCCCATTATCGCCGGAAAATCCGGAATGTTCTTTGCGCCTTGGTGGATGGCTTACGGCCCGCTAACCAATGCCGTAAAAAATGATCCCGAAGCCAACTGGCAAGCTTATGCCCTGCCTTTGAATCAGAATGGCGAATTTAAACCACATGCTGCTACACCATCAACTGAGTTTGTGGTGGTTCGGAAAAATTACGAGCATCCGGAAGTCCCTATGAAGTTACTGAACAATTTGTTTAAAAACGAACAAGAGAACACCTTTGACCCGAGCAAAGGCGGTCCAGGTTACTATCCGCTCCGCGTCGTATACGCTCCATCCGATGAAATTGAATTTACGGTCAAAGCCCTGCGTGATGTGCTGGCAGGCAATAAAACCGCAGAGGATTTTGCGAATGACAAAGCCTACAAACTGCTGCCTTCGGACATCGCAAGCATCAAGACGATCAAAAATGAGCCTTATGATTCGATGGATATAGCAACATGGAACCCCGAAGCCAACTGGGGAGCATGGACTCGGGCGTACTCCATCATGGTGGGCGGCAGGCCGCTGGTTGATACCGAGTTTGAGGAGGTGTCCAGTCTTCTGTATGAGCAAACGCCACTAATGGAGAGCCGTTGGGTGAATCTGCGCAAGTTAGAGGATGAGACCTTCCTGCGCATCATCATGGGCGCAGCTCCACTGGAGACATTCGACTCCTTCGTCGAGAACTGGAAACGTCAAGGCGGCGATCAAATTACCCAGGAGGTTAAGGAAGCGATTGCGCAGTGATGTTAAGGCATACAACGAACCACATAGCCAGAGCTCCAGGCACCTGTCAGGAGCTCTGGAAGGCTCGATATAGGATTCGGGGAAAGGAGTGCTGTCATGCGAATGAGAGGTTTCGCCAAACATTATTATCTGATGCTGATCCCGGGATTTCTATGGCTGTTCGTCTTCAGCATCGTTCCGATGTTCGGCATCATCATTTCGTTCCAATATTTTAATCCAGGCAAAGGAATCCTTGGCTCGGATTGGGCGGGACTTGAGCACTTCAAGTATATGTTTTTGCTGAAGGATACACAGGAAGTCTTCATGAATACGCTTGTCATCGCGTCCATGAAGATTGTCGCCAATCTGATTGCGCCTCTGCTGTTTGCACTGATGCTCAATGAGCTGCGTCTGATGATTCTCAGACGCTGGATTCAGACCATTGTCTATCTGCCTCACTTTTTATCCTGGGTTATTCTGGGGGGCATTGTACTAGATCTATTCTCCTATAATGGACCCGTTAATCAACTGACTGCTTTGTTCGGATTCCAGCCCAAACTGTTCTTTGCCGATTCCCAGCTGTTTCCGTTCCTCGTAGTCGGCAGTGACGTCTGGAAGGAATTCGGTTTTGGTACCATTATCTATCTTGCCGCGCTTACCGGTATCAACCCGGCACTGTACGAAGCTGCCAACATCGATGGCGCAGGACGCTGGAGAAGTCTCTGGCATATCACGCTGCCCGGGATCCGCACGACAGCCGTATTGCTTACGGTACTCAGCTTGGGTAATGTGCTTAACGCGGGCTTCGACCAGATCTTCAATCTGTACAACCCGCTCGTCTATTCTACAGGTGATATTATTGACACCTGGGTCTATCGTACAGGTTTGCTCAACCTCCAATATGAACTTGCGACCGCCGTCGGCCTGTTGAAGTCCGTTGTGGGCTTCCTGCTGATATCCGTCTCGTATTATCTGGCTTACCGTTTTGTTAACTATCGCATATTCTAAGGATTCATCCTGATGCAAAGCTATGTAAACTCATACCATTCCAACTAGAGTAGGAGGTGCTGACCGTGGTCAGAGACCGGACGTTCGGCAACCGTGTGACTGATATTATACTGATTGTAGTCCTGATAGGCATTACTTTGTCATGCGTCCTGCCGATCTGGTACACGCTCTCCCTTTCGCTTAGCTCCAACTCTGCCGCTGCGGCCGGTAAGGTCTGGCTATGGCCAGTCGATTTCAATCTCAACGCATATAACCAGATTCTCAATGACAATCAGTTCTTCCGGTCCTTCTGGACATCGACCGAGCGAGTGCTGCTGGGGGTTATTCTCAATTTTATCATGGTTGTGCTCATGTCTTACCCGCTCTCGCGGACAGCGAGAGAATTCAAGGGGCGCAATGTGTTCATGTGGATTCTCATTTTCACGATGTTGTTCAACGGCGGTCTGATCCCCCTATATCTGACGGTCAAAGAGCTCAACATGCTGAACAGCATCTGGGCACTTGTCCTGGTAGGCGGCGCGCAGACACTCGTCTTCAATGTTATCCTCACGATGAACTTCTTCCGCAACCTGCCCAAGGAGTTGGATGAAGCCGCCCTTGTCGACGGCGCGGGACCATGGTACATCCTGTTCAAGATCTACATCCCTCTGGCCGTGCCGGTGCTGGCGACCGTCTCGCTGTTCAGTATCGTGTATCACTGGAATGAATTCTTGTACGGTCTGATCTTCATGTCCCGTGAGCAATTCTACCCACTCCAGACGTATATCCAGCAGCTTGTCGTCTCGGTCGATCCATCGACGATGTCCGAGGACCAGTACCGTCGCTTGTCGGAGTTGTCCAACCGGACACTCGATGCCGCCAAAATCTTCATCGCGATGCTGCCCGTCCTTATCGTTTATCCCTTCCTCCAGCGCTTCTTCATTCACGGGATTACGCTGGGTTCGGTTAAAGAGTAGCTCACACAGCAAGGACAACAGCAGGTTTCAGAGATCCATACCATTTTCTTAACCTTTATAATAAAACATATTGTAAATAGGGGCCGTCCCAAATGATCTTAGATCTTGAGAAACGGCCCCTTTTTACTGTTGCTACGTCTATAAAAAACTCTAATATAATGGGACCATGAGCTTGTCTGCCTTCCTCTTTAACACGCATGCCGTATTGATGGGTTAAGGCATATGGTGTTATCTAAAGGAGTCTGTTCTCTGTTCCCTGGTAATCATCCTTCCCCGTAACTTGGGTATCAAATGTATAGTAACAAACTTACTTCGCTGCAACGGCTTCGATCTCAACTAGCAAATCAGGCGATGCAAGGGCTTTGACAATAACTAACGTCGTCGCCGGGGGAGGAGTCGGCAAGGCCCCTGCTCCAGCCTCCATGAAGGCACCCAGTTGATTTTCATCCGTTAAATAGATCGTGGATTTCACGATGTCGTTGGCATCCATATTCGCACCTGCAAGAACCTTGTATAAATTATGGATCGCCATTTCCGTTTGTTGCCGAATACCTATACCGGGAATTCCATCCGGACCTACACCTACTTGACCTGAGATGAACAGCATTTGTTGGAATGATGTAACCTCTACTCCGTGGTGATAAATGTCCGAGGAAACCATACCTGGAGGGTTGAATTTTCTTAGCATCTTTCCCATCTCCTTTATTAGCATATCGGGATTCGTGTTCAAAGTCGGATGCAGGCATTAGATTTTCCTAACGGCGAACCACAGTTCAACAGTGTGAAGGCCGCCTCTTTCGCCGCAAACTTGCATTTCCATTTCATCCACATGCTCATTGCCTGACGTCGGGAGCCATTCCGCATAAAATCGTCGATACAACGTCTCAATGGTTTCACCAAATGCTCAACTTCGCCATTGGCGTGGGATTGCTGCCAGAATTGTGCCGGCGTGCTCGGTGTATCACCACTTTCATCACTTTGAAAAACTCGTTCAATACCGAAAACTTCGAATGATTCCTTCGTTTCGATCCGATAATTCACCGCATCCACCCCCTTAATCGTAATCAGGAATGAGAGACGTGGATAGGCTTTAAGAGCAATTCCGTCTTGGCGAGCCATTGCCGGCGTGATCCCATGAAGCGATTGAAATGCCCGCGCGAATGAAACCGGAGACTCGTAACCGTATTTTATGGCGATATCGATCACTCTAATTGCTTTGTTATTTTGTTATTTTGCAATTCGAGCGCGGCAAGAGTGAGCTTTCTGCGCCGAATATACTCTGCCAGCGTTACATTAGTAATGAATGAGAACATCCTCTGGAACTGATGAGATGAGCAGCATGCTCTACGAGCAACTTCACTCAGTTCGATCTCTCCAGCCAAGTTTAATTCGATATAGTCCATCGCCCGATTCATCCGTTCAAGCCATTCCATCAGATTCCTCCTCTCGACAAAAGTATAATATCCCGTCAATTTCGTACCGCAACTATTTGTGCACAAATTAGTTGCGTCTTCTTGGACAATGTTAATGTACATTCATTGTAGTACAAAGCCGAGCATGGACAGCGCCATCAAGGGAGCCGTTACAAATATTTTCGTTTAATACTCGCATTATCCTGCCCGTTAGCTTAATGAAATGTCTGGCGCCGAAATGCTATCTCACAAGAAAAAAAGGGCCCCGCTCGGCATAGCCGACTGCGGAGAACCCCATAACGATTCAGCATTTACTTTTTCGCTTCCAAAGCTTTTTGGTAGATTTCAAGGTATTGGGTTAGTTGGAGTCCGTCTAATCCCTTGACGTAGGCGTCCCATTCCTTATTGATGTCTTTAGATCCGGTAATAAATTGAGCCATGTTGGACTTTACGTAATCGATCAACGCAGTCTTGATTTGCGCCGCGATCTCAGCGTCTTCCAGCGCAATAAAAACGCCATTTGGGTATTGCTCCTTGGAATGGAACGGCTCATACTCCTTGGATACCTGATTCAGCCGCGTCCCATATCCATCCGGTGCCAGCGGATCTTGCGGTGCGGTCCAGGAAGCTCGATACGCATAAGTTCTTAAAGAAGGCCCGATCTGTTCCCATCCGTCATTATGCGTTGGCTTTTTGTCCGTTTTCGGAATCGACGTATATTTCGCTTGATTTCCGTTAATATCCAGTTCTCCGTCTTGTGCCTTTCGCCAACCTTTGTCTTCCGGTCCGTTCTCCTGCAGCAGAATTGCTTCTTCGGTGTAAAGGTAGTCCGCGAGGCGGATCGCTGCAATCTGCTGGTCGTTGGTCGCTTTGTTCGTAATGGCAAACTGGGAATTACCAATGCCGGCAAAATTCAGGGTTTGCTGAACGCCGCCGGGCCCTTTTAGAGGTGGAACCACGACGTAATCCTTATGCCGAGGCGCTTTATCATCCATGCTGTAGGCATAACTGATCAGCGCGGTAGACAAAGCTCCCATAACGTTGTCTGGTTCCCGGTTGGCCATTTGCTGAACCGCGTCAGCGTTTTGTGTAAAGGCTGCCGGATCAATCAATCCCTCTTTGTATAACTTGTTTAAGTAAATCAACCCTTGCTTCCATTCATCCTTATTTGCCGTAAAATCAACCTTGCCGTCAATGACCCTTAGGAAGGTGCCCGCATTCTTCTCGCTATAATCATCTAAAATAAAGGAGTTCATCAGAAAGGCCGAAACGTTTCCCGCCCACATCTCATCTGATCCCGAAAGCGGGAGTTCGTCGACCTTGCCGTTTCCATTCGGGTCCTTATCCTTAAAAGCCTTCAGGACATTGTAAAACTCTTCTGTGGTGGTAGGAACGGATAGTCCCAGCTGATCGAGCCATTTCTTGTTGATCCACATTTTCAATGCGTTATCGCAGTGATAACATTCATTTACTTGAGGAAGGGCGTAAATATTGCCATCGGGGGCCGTTATCGAATCCTTCATATATGGGATATCCTGCATTGCCTTCTTTATATTCGGCGCGTATTGTTCGATCAGGTCGTTCAACGGGATAAACACGCCTTGCGATCCATACTTCATCTGTTCTTCCTTGGAGAGGTCCCCATGCAGGATGACTTCCGGGTAGTCTCCACTGGCGAGCATTAGCTGTTTGCGATCCTTCAAGGCATTGTTCGGAACCAGATCCCAATCGATTTTGATGTTCGTTTTCTCTTCCAGGAACACGGTAAAGGCATTGGTTTTCATATCCTCGATGGTCGGAAACTGCGGCGCAAACATTCTTATCGTCATCGGCTGCTTCACAATCGGATAGGTGCCGACCTCTGTAAACAATTCACTTTGTTCCGAAGGCGATTCCGCCCCTGTCTCACCAGCAGCAGTGTCCGGGTTCTCCGGATTGGAGGATCCTCCACAGGCACTCAGCAGCATCGTCAAGGTCAACATACTGATTAACAACGCGATTAAAGACTTCGTCCACCCTTTGCGCATCAAAACAACTCCCCCATTCTTTTTCATGTTATTCCTGATCACAATCAGTAAACTTCCAATCACCCGTATCTTCCTTGAATAAAAGACCGCACCACCTCCCTTAAGCTGGGTTCCCACTTATCCTTTCAAGGAACCGATCATGACTCCTTTGACAAAGTGCTTCTGAACAAACGGATAAATGATCAGTACCGGTGCACTCGCGACCACGATCAGTGAATATTTTAATAGATCCTTCAGTCCTTGCTGCGCCTGCACCTGATCCACATTGGCCATCATCGACGGATCCACCGTGTTCAGAATCAAGACGTTGCGCAGAATGATTTGCAGCGGGAACAAGTCCGGAGATCTCAGGAAGATCAAGGCGTCAAAATATGCATTCCAATGTCCAACTGCGTACATGAGCGTCATGACGGCAATAATCGGTTTGGACAAAGGCAGGACGATGCTGAGAATGAACCGGATATCGCTGCATCCGTCCAGCTCCGCCGCTTCGGACAGTTCATCTGGGATGGTCGTCTGGAAGAAGGTGCGGGCAACGATAACCTGGATCACGCCCATGGCTCCCGGCAGAATCATCGCCCAACCGGTGTCGAGCAGCTGAAGATCCTTCACCAGGAGATAGTACGGGATCAACCCCCCGTCGAACATCATGGTAATAACCAGCACAATCATAAAGAAATGTCGGCCGTACAGCGTCCGCTTGGCAAGCGGATATCCAAACATGATTGTCAGTGACACGTTGATCGCCGTCCCTACGACCGTATAGAACAAGGAGTTCATATAGCCGACGCCGATCTGCGGGTTCTGGAATACCGCCTTGTATCCATCCAATGTAAAATCGACTGGGAAGAGCCATACCTTTCCGGACACGACGGCCTGCGGCGAGCTTACGGATGAGCTGAGAATATAAATCAATGGCACGGCCACGATGATAAGAATCAAGGTCAGGAAAGCATAGATCAAAGCGACAAATATGCGGTCCCCCCGGGATTCCCGAATAGCGGTTGTTGTTTTGGGCATTTTGTTCCCTCCTTGGCACCTTTTTCATTTAGGTATGGTTTCAGTCGGCCTCGGCGACGAATTCATTCGACTCACCACAGACTGCTGCTCGACAGCTTTCGGGCGATGTAATTCACGGCGATCAACAGGAGCAAATTCACCACCGAGTTGAAGAAGCCGATCGCCGCCGAGAAGCTGAAGCTCGACCCAAGCAGACCTACTTTATACACATAAGTAGATATGACTTCGGAAGAGGCGAGATTGAGAGGGTTTTGCATTAGATAGATTTTTTCGAAACCCAGCTTCATAATGTTGCCAAGATTCAGGATCAGCATGATCACTGACACGGGTATCAGGCTGGGGATATCAATCTTGAGGATCTTCTGGATGCGGGAAGCCCCATCCACCCTGGCCGACTCATACAGCTCAGGATTTACTCCGGCGAGCGCAGCGATATAGATGATCGCCCCGTATCCGGTGTACTGCCACACATCGGACCAGACATAAATGGATTTGAACAGATCAGGCATACCCATAAAATTCGTATTGGTTACTCCCATCATTTCGAACAGCTTGCTGACCATGCCCACTTGGGGCGTCAAATTGACGATAATGATCGATACCATGATAACCGTCGATATAAAGTAAGGAGCGTAAGTTATCATTTGTACGCTCTTCTTGAACAGCCCATTTCGGATTTCGTTCAGGGCGAGCGCCAGAATAATCGGTGCCGGAAACCCGACGGCCAGACCATAGAAACTGATCCCAAGCGTGTTTTTGATGTAGAGCCAGAAGTTTGGGGATTCAAAAAATTGTTCAAAGTATTTGAATCCAGCCCAAGGGCTTCCCCAAATCCCTTTAATGACGCTGTAGTCCTTGAATGCAATCACGATCCCGGCCATCGGCACATATTTGAATACAATCAAGTAAAGAAAGGGGAGCAGGAGACCCAGATACAGCTGCCAGTGACGCCTGATCCGGATCCACGTCGTTTGCGGGCGGGAGCGGGTGCCGACCTGAGCAGGACCGGGTAGCCCGGGACCGCCATGTAACTTATTGTTGAGACTTCGCATCAGCATGAACTCCTTCCGTTATATGTTGCGGATATCGTTAGCGCCCTTTTGGATGCGGCGGAATGTATTGCCATTGTAAACGCCCGATCTTACGATCAACAAGAAACAAGAATAAACGGGTTAACCATTTTCGCCTGCATGATTTATAACGAAAAAGGCAGCGATGAGCTCGCCACCTTAACCGTTTTCTACAAAGAAACCGTTTTCAACTGTTCGTTTTGCGGAGCTGATTGCTGCGGTATTCGCCCGGTGCCGTTCCCATAATCCGTTTAAATACTCGCGTTAACGAGATGGCGTGGGTATAGCCAACCCGCTCCGCAATCTCTTGTACAGAGGCATCCGTCTCCAACAACAGCTTCACTGCTTCACGCATCCGTACCTGGATAAGGAAATCGACGAACCTCTGTCCGGTATGTCCCTTGAACAACTTGCTTATATATTTGGGATTCAGCTGAAAACGATCCCCGAGCATCTCCAGCGACAAATCCGGGTTGGCATAGTCCTGTTCGATCAGCTTGCAGATCTCCCGGATAAGCGCTGCGTACTGCCTGCCTTCTTGTAGCTGACCCACGGATTCGAACAAACTGGTCATGACTTGCTTGATTTCAATCCGCAGCTGCTCCAGTGAACTGCCATGGTCCAGCATTTCCATAAGTAGGGGAAGCCGTACCTGGGACCACTCGCGGTAGACATCCTTATTCATGTCCGAAAGCTCCCGGCCGACGTTATACAGTAAATAATTCATCAGGTTAAATATCTCTTCATTGGTAAGAAGGCTGCCCTTTAACTGTCCGAACCATGCCTCATATGCCTCCTCCCACCCTATGTTCAGCATTCGGTAGGATTGAATAATCGAGCTGATTTCTCCTAGGTGAGCGTACACTTCGGCATGGCTGGTGCCGGCGATATCCTCGCTGCGGATCAGTCGGTTTTCCCCGAGCACGATTTTGTATTTAAGCGCTTGGGCTGCGCTTTTATACGACTTGGACAGGTCTTGGATCCGATAAACCTCCTCGCCACTTCCAATCGTAACGGTAAATTTCAAATTTTGCTCGGTCCAACCCCGCATTTTCGCGCCAAAACGGGATAAAGCTTCTCCCTCTCTCTCCTCTGTCTCGTCCCCCTCAAAGTAAATGACGGCAAGGCAGGAGGGCGACGTCCATTCCGACCACAAACGAATACTCTCCTTCATCGCAATCTCGTTCACCACGTTCCGGAGGACGAATTTCAGCAGATTCTGATCACTCGCCGTATACTTCCGGCAGAACTCTCCGTAGTTGTCCATTTCAATGATGAGTAACCTAAACCGGTCCAGCGGCTCGGGTAAATTCAGTATGGCGGCTTCCTCCTGCCACTCTTCCAGACTCATATCGGTTTGTCCCTCAATCAGCTGATGGAACAGATACCTTGTCCGCAGATGAAGATCTTCCTGGTATTTTTCCTGGTATTGTCTGGACTGCTCCAGGATATGATCGAACGCCGACTCAATAAATGCGAACTCATCGGGACTGCCTTTCCATAAGCCCGCGCCCCTTACAGGCAGGGAATAGTCGCTGAATCGCTCGGCGATCCGCTCGATCGGTCTGGCATTGCGCCGAGTCACATAGATCATCCAGATGAATCCGGCGGCGATCATGAGGAGTCCGATCACAAACCACAGATTATAGAGTTCTGAAATCGTGTTGACATATCCGCCATTGATGAGACCGCTTCCATATTTCCAACCGGTGTAGTCCGAGGTATATTCCGAGAAGAGCTCGGATTCTTTAACTTTCGCCTCACTCCCGAACAACAGCTGACCGGAAGCATCTTTAGCTTGGATAAAGCTGACCTTGGATTCGTACATATTCTCCGTCAATTTTTTCAGCGAATCTGCCGAAACGTTAACCACGATCATGCCGAGATTATTTTTCATGTATGGCGATCCCCGCACCAGACTGGCCACCTGTTTACCGCCAATCATTTTGAATTGCTCGAAGCTGCGCCCACCAGTCCACTTCGGAGTCTTGGACACCTGATATTCTTCGATAAATTTGCGGTCAGGATATGAACCGATATAAGCGTTGGTTGCATCACTCAACACATATCCGTCCGAATATCGCACCAAGTAAATGGAATCGATCAAAGGATAGTAATTGATCAATTCCTTAAGCTTCTGCACGGCCCTGATGTTGATGTAGGCATCACTTCCTGAGTTTGCCTTAAAAAAATTGTTCAAAGACTCGCTGTTGATACTCTCGAGGACGATCATATTATCGATCACTTTGAGCGACGTATCCACGATCCGCATCGCCTGTAGGGACAGCGTCTTATTGGCATTCAGCGCCTCGCGACGGCTTTGCTCACTGAACATTTGAAAGAAAACAAAGAAAATAAACGTGATGACAATCATAAATACCGGCATGTAGGACAATAGTAGTCGTTTAAACCATGATTTGCGCATCATAACCCCGCCCCTATGTAATGTGGACATGCTTTTGTATTAATGAATTATACAACGGGGGGCAATCCCCTGTCGGTTGAAGTAACTTTAGAATAATTTTGATGATAATCCGACAGTGGCGGATGGAATAGCAAGGTTAAACTGTTCACAAAAGAAAAAGCAGTCAACCTTTGTTTAAGGTGACTGCTTGCCGTCATCATACTTTAGCCTTGACTTCTCTTTATCTGTTTTGTTCACTTTTTTCCTTCCTTGCTCCCTACCCAAATTAGTGTGCTCCCATCCATCATTGGTGATGACTGGACGATAAACATCGATAGATCGGGTCAAATGCGGTCTCGATTTGCTCCACATCCTTGTACAGCCAGATCTTTTTAAGCATTTGCTGCGTTTCGTTTAGCGGTTCGTCTCAGTTGACGAGCATCGGACGAAGAAGATCAGGGTCCGGCAGAGCTTTTTTATCGACTTTCCCGTTAGGGGTAAGCGGCAAACTTTCCATCTGCACCACAAGTGAAGGCAGGAAATATTCAGGCAAATTCCGGGCTAAATACGCCTTGACTTCCGTTTCGGACAACACCTGTTTCGCAACAAAATACGCACATATTATCGGATTTCCACTTCCGTCTGCTTTGACGGCTACCGCGGCTTTCGAGATTGCGTTGTGTTCCAATAGCCGGGTCTCGATTTCTCCCGGTTCCACTCGATACCCTCGGATCTTTACTTGATCGTCGATTCGCCCGATCATTTCGATATTGCCATCCGGCAGCCACAGGGCCAAATCCCCCGTTCGATATAACCTTTCCCCGAGGAGCGGATGTTCCACAAACTTGGCTTCTGTCAATTCCAGCTGATTCACATACCCCCGCGCGATACCGTCTCCTCCGACGCAAAGCTCTCCTACTACTCCGATCGGCTGAAGCTTCAACTGTTTATCAAGAATATAAGCGGATGAATTGCATATTGGTCTGCCAATTGGAATGGTCGATTCGAAATCACGTTCGATCGGGAAGTAAGTGGAGAACGTCGTGTTTTCCGTTGGACCGTACATATGGATCATCCGCAGATCGGGGCACCTCTTCCTTACGGCATTTACGTGCTTCGGCGATAACGCTTCTCCGCCGATTAGCAAGGTGTCTAACATACGAAAGGCGTCTGGGTCCTGTTCGGCCAGATTATGGAATTGAGCCGTAGTCAGAAACCAAGCCGTAATGCGGTGGCCGATGATGGTTTCCTTCAATTTGTAAAGGTCAAATAGGTCCGTGTCCTTCATCAAATACAAAGTAGATCCGTTCAAAAGGGATCCCCAAATTTCAAAGGTCGACGCATCGAATGTTATTGTACCGGTTTGCAAAATTCGATACTCCTTGGAAAAGTTGAAATAATTGGTATTCTTGACCAGTCTTACGATGTTACGATGCTCAACCATGACTCCTTTCGGTGTCCCCGTTGATCCGGAAGTATAGATGATATAGGCTAGACTTTGCGAGGTTGCTGCAGATATCGTATGGGGACAGCTGTCAAGGCTTAGCTGCGCGTTGTCCCAATAAATTACTTTTCCCTCAAATGCTATGTCAGGCTTCCAACTGGAAGGAGCCAGTAAAAATCCCGCTCGACTGTCCTTGAGCATATATTCGATTCTTTCGCACGGAAAATCGGCTTCGATGGGCATATAAGCGCCGCCAGCTTTCAATATGGCTGTAAGCCCGACAATCATATTGACAGACCGATCCGCGACAATGCCAACGACGCTCTCCGGCTTAACGCCGTGATCCTGCAGTGCTTTTGCAAGCTGATTCGCGCGTTCGTTCAATTCCCGATAGGACATCTGATGGTCCTCGGTCATGACCGCCGGGCGATCGGGGGTTAAACGGACCTGTTCCTCAAACAAGTAATGGACCGTTTGGCTGGAAGGATAGTCCGTCTTAGATCCGCTGAAAGCCTGAATCTGTCTCTCCTCTTCTTCCGACATCATACGTATGTCGGCAATCACCTTCTCGGGGAAATCAACTACTTCATGCACGATTCGGCTCAAGTGGCCGCTCATCTGCTCGATCGTTTCTTTTCTGTAGGAGCGGGTCGAATATTCAAGGTGTATCATGATAAATTCCTTCTTAAAAGCCGTCAAAGCAAGCTCAAACGTCCCCAGCTGATCGGATTCATAAGGAGTGGCATTGGCGTTTTGCCAAGTAAACGCCGCTTTGATGAACGGGTTGCCGCTCAAATTCTTTCGCATATTCCGATCTTCGAGTGCTTGCATCGTGGTATGCTTGACTTCTATCAGAAACTTACCTAATGGCTTATGTACAGTAGGAGAGTAACGTATAGGAAACATCTGTCTTTCCAACAGATACCCAATTACGGGATCATCCTCGCCGGTATATTTGGCAAGCAGGATCGCATAACAAGCCATAAGTGCCATATCCACAGTTATTCCGAAATTGAACGCAAGTTCATGGAGTTTTCGGGTCGTTGCAAAATCAAGGGAAAAACGAACCTGGTTTCCTTCATCGTCGGCCCATCCCCCCCTCGGCAATTCGTCAATTGATACATCACAAGTCGTTTGTTCCATGACCATCAACCTCCCGGATAATCGATTCATTAATGTCTGATTGTTAACGAACAGAAAAATCCTCTTCGCATTCTGCGATCAAGTAATGTCCCCCTTCAACCCCAAACTAGTTTTTTATAGCGAAGCCACCGTTGTTTTTTGGAACGTCAAAAAAACCCCTTTCTTCAATTCAAAATAATGAATAAAACGGAGGTTTCCCGTTGTATTCGGCAACTGGCTGGCATTGCGGTCGCAGTAGATCCCGCATTAGCCCCTATAGCTTTGCGTCGCCACCTTTCGGTGGGTTTGCTATTGTCGTACAAAAATAGTATTTAAATTGTAAACCATGATTATATTATGTATTCGATTTACAATTACTGTATCTTGTTTCCAAATGAAAATCGATAGGTCTTTTGTTCAATATTGTCTTTCAAGAATGGTTTTGATGATATTGATAACTATCATAAAGCTCTAGGTCGCGATAGTTAATCTTTACTAATTTTTTCTATTCCCCGACTTCACTACACTTCACTTAACTATGTATTAAAGCTATTCTTTTCAAAAGAAAGGCAGCGATTTTCTGTAATTACTTGGATATTAGATGATGGCTGATCAAGAAAATTGTTCTATTTTTTAACTTCACTCCTATATCCATTGACCTAATTGCGACAGCAGGAATCATCAAGTCCAATAACTTTTGCCTCCTGTCAAACAGGACTAAATTACCATCTATAACTGGTAAGGACATTTCGCTTCCGATCAGAAAACTTTCATAAGTTCAACCCACTTGGTAATTCCATCCTTCAAGTTCCCGGTCTAATGGATCACTGGATAATAAAATAAAGAGCCGTTGTCCAGGACAACGGCCTCATATTGCTATATGTCATGAACAGTTTTAAAAAGGTCCGGTTATTTTCACCTTGATTTTATTGGATTCAACTGTTACCCCGTTCAATGTAATTCGAATCGACAACTCGGCTTGCCCCGGATGCTTGGCGATAATCTTTCCTTTGGGGTCGATCACCGCCTTATCCGGACGGCTGCTCAAATACTCAATGTGAGCGCCGGATAACTCCTTAGTCGTTCTTCCTCTCTCAAGGAAGACTTCGTAGGAATAACCGACCTCATCTCCCGGGTGAAGCTGGAGCGATTCAGCCTCGAGCTGTACTTTGTCCAGCGGCATGACCAGATTCGGGTCGCTATACTTCATCAGCTCGCTGCCATATTTGAAATAGAAGTTGCCAAAGTCGTCCTGCGCCAGCTTTTCCGCATTGCTCTCCAACAAGATGGACAGCGATTTGCTTGCTGTGTCAATCTTAAACATCTTACTCGTGTACGTATGGTCAGCAACATATCCCGTATAAATGGTACCGTACACATTGCCGTCGGTTCCAACGGTCAATCGAGGATTGCTGTGTGCATAATCTGCTGTAGGAAACATATCCTCACTGTAAATAATCTCTTGGCGTTCCGTATCATAGATGAACAGAGCCCCCAGCGCCATTCCCCATATGTTACCGTCCGGGCCCCATATCAAAGAGGTTACTGCTTTTTTGCCCGGAACAGGTACCTGTTCCAGCTCTACTCGGCCTGATGCTGTATCGTAAATGGCAAGTTTCCCCTCTCCGCCGGTCATCGCGCCGGTGGCCATAAACAGCTTTCCATTTTGGTAAAGCAACGAATTGATCGAATGACCGGATATAATGTCGCGCTTCACATCAAACTTTCCGGTAACAGGATTGTAGACGGTAAGTGCCCCGCCTGTTTTGCCTGCAATTGGATAGGAACCGATGTATAACAGGTTTTCTTCCTCGACCCCGAGCATGGCTACGGGCCGGTCTTGCTCCGAACCCAACTGACCAAGCCGCAGCGGGTTATTCGGTTCTGATGGGTCCGTCCGGTTCCAAGGTTTGGCTGGATCGTATTCAAAGAGGGTCGCTCTAGGATAAACGCCGAGATACATCTTTCCGTTCAATGAACCGAACCCTTCGACTTGACCGATTTGAGGATAATGCTTGGTCTCGTTACGGGTCGGCGAGTAAATTCCCATTCCCCCGCCTGAAATGAAGCCCGAAGACAGAATCTGCCCTTCTGTGCTCTTCCCGATATTAAACAATTCCACAAACTGTGCCGGAAACGGAAGCTCCGGCGTCTCAATCAAACCGGTTTCCAGATTGTAATAAAATGCCCTGCCGCTATTTCCGGCCAATCCGACCAAGGTCCAGCCCGGATACTTTGCCTGATCCAGCTGAACATAACCAAAAGCGACGCCTGCTCCTTTGACATCCACGCCCAGCGAGCCGTAAACCCCCGTATTCACATCATACGAATAAAGCGACCACTGCTGCCCGCCTCCCGGGAGAGTCTCATAATAGGTGTAGAACACCGTTTTGCCATCTGGCGATAATGGCGAGAATCCCCGGGCATTATAGGCCGTATTTTTATTTACGATCCAGCTGGAGGTATCGGGATCATAGACACACATAACGGGTCCTGGATCCACGCGCACGAAAAGTTTGCCCCCTGCATACCGGAGATCATAAACCGAAGTCATGCCGTTAAATTCAGGCGGATGAAGCGCGGTGGATGTTCCGCTTGCGAGATCGTATTGATAAAGCTTGGCGACATCGGCTCCCCCCACATAGATCATTTGACGATCGGAATCGTAAGCAAGGCTGCGGATATGAGACTCTTTCGAAGAAGTCTTGAAGGATTTAAGGATTCTGGTCTGGTCGGATGCGGGATCATATTCAAACAGCGATTGGGAATATCCTGTTCCGCCATACACTTTGCCATCTTCCCCGGCTACAAGCGTCCAGATCACGGTATCGGTAGGAACCGGTTTGCCGATCGTCCGCATCGTATCCTCTGCCGGATCATATTGAAACAACGTCCCGTTCGGCGTACTGCCGATGTATACCTTTCCGTCGGAGGCTGTCACAATCGCCCAAGCTGCCGATACGTTGCTTCCGTCAAGCGCAACCAGTGGATGAGTGGATTTCACTTCTTTCGAAGCAACATCCATTACGATGAATTGTGCCGGATCACCCTGTGCGACCGTAAACAAAGCATCCTGACCATTCTTGTCTTTACCGAAGGCTGCAGTCATCAGGGTTAGACTCGACGATTGCGGTCCCAAATTCGTTAAGTACGGTGAGGACGCATGCGTTTGCAATGTGACGCTGTCAACGAAATACCTGCCGGTTTGATCGCCATTAAACTTGAAGGCGACTTTGACCTCTGCAGCATTTTTAGGTGCCGCAGCAGCCACTCTTAAACTCTGCCATTGGCCCGATGGTTCATCGACCAGGCCGCTCACCATGGAGACAAGCTTTCCGTCTGCATCATAAAACCTGAGGTCTGCTTTGCCGCCTTGACCTTCATCCGAGAGCACACTTGCTGTCATGATGACATTGCCGAATGGCTGGACGGCGTATGCATCGCTGACCGCTCCGGAGCCTGCATCGGGCGACAGGCGTTCCACCTGAAGACTTCGTTTCCCATCTGCGTACACGGACTCACTTACGGTAATGACAGCTGTGTCTTCATCGGGCTGCCAGCCCGGCAAACGTCCATTTACTTCAGAATCCTCGAAGCCGCCGTTGATCATAACGTTGGTCAATTCTTCATCTGCGGCATACGTGATCGGCATGGCCCACGGGATAATTGCGAACATCATGATAACCGTTAGGACTGCGGCAATCCGACTCTTCCACTTGCTTCTCACTAAACTCTCCCCTTTACGAATAAATTTTTTCCCGGTTAGTAAACGCTTTCAATACGATCTCATCTTATCATATCCCTTTATTTGTATACAAGTAAAATACATGTAAATAACATGTGGACTCACTAGTGCCTTATGAGATTTAGACATGTTATCATGGTGGTTCCTGCTTCTGATTGCAATATGGATATGCTCTGGCGGCAGCGGTCGAGCTGAGCCTGACCGACAGCAGCGTCAAAATACGGTTGGCAGCCGTTCATGGTCTAACGCCAGTCGGCTCCGTCCCCTGGTGCCGTCATGAATTGAATACAAAAACAGCCGGGAATAACCCCGGCTGCTGCATTTGCTGGACACCCCAACCATTATTGTCTCTACGCCTGTTGATGGAAATGAATGCCTAATGCAAACATTTGTTATTCCATCGAAACCCTTATCACTCCGAAGAAAATAAATACGTTGAAAAATCCCGGTTAATATAGTCTTTAAAATGCCTTTTGGCTTTAACGGGGAAAGCATCAAGCTCCTCGGTAGTCCAGATGCTGCGGTGGGTCTCGAATTCATTGCCGTACACCGTGCCTTGCGGCCATTCCGATCCGATGGGAATGTTAAGCAGAACGTGCTTGCCTCTAGCAATGCTGGCATTCAACAGGGTAAGCGCCTTATCCTTATCGAAATGCTCCAGAACATCGCCCATAATCATGACGTCATATTCTCCGGGCGAAGTTGACGGAATAAATTCAAAAGCATCAGCGATGTGAATTTTATCGTAGAAATACGCATGGTAACGGTCAATGTTTTTGGGGAATATTTCAATTCCCTCCACCCTTACCTTCCAATCCTTACGAAATACCCGCCCTGACCACACATCGAGGAATTCGCGGCATAACATGCCCCAGCGGCCAAATCCAACGCCGACATCAAGTACCGAGGACGGCGATATCTGCCGGAGCAGTTCCACGCAATACGAAATATTTTGCCAATTGGATGTCCCCATATTGTTCTTACCACCCCACTTCTCGTTGAGGCGATGGTTCATCATTCATCATGAGATTGATGATGCGAAAATCTGGAATGGCGTACTCTTGAGGAAGTTTGGCGGCAATCTGATCCCATACCTGTCGGTTGACAACTATATGCGGCTGGGAAAGCTGGGTTAAAAACAACCCGTTGTATCTATCCCCGGGAACGTGATGCATGTTCATAACAAACACCGCCTTTTTAAATTAGGATTGTTTTTTTAGAGACAACTGCTCCAAATAAACCCCTGTCAAATGTTTGATCATCGTATGAAGTGACCGGTTTTTTAAGGCCCACTCCAGCGCATTGTCCCCAAGCCTGCGCCGGAAGGAAGGATCCGACAGCAGCTGACCCAAATGCAGATAAAGTACATGCGCGTCTCCCGGAGGAGACAGCAATCCGTCAACATTATGCCGTACCGCTTCTTTTAATCCGCCTGCACGAGGAAACGAACCGCCGACTGAATACCCATCTGGCGACATAACTCCTCGTATTCATATCGTTTATCACCGTCTCCGACCAACCAGCATTCCCAATCCTGGCGGTCCACGTGCAGCCTGCACAAGGCATTCAACAAGACGTGAATCCCCTTCTCGTAGCTAAGACGCGATGTGCTGATGATCACGGTTTTATCCTTGGGCTTCATGATCGGATTTCCGGAAACCTTACGCATGCTGCTTTGAAAAAAAGGGATGTCGAGGGCGTAAGGAATAAGGACAATTCGATCGGAAGGAGCCCTAAATTGATGGACCATCACTTCTTTAAGCCATTCGGAAGCAAGAAGGACTTTATCGCTTACCGAACTTCCCAAGTATTCCATAGATTTATAGTATTTCCAGACCAAGGAGCTCGTGGGGTCTTCCGAAGAAGTTTTGTTGTTCTCAAGCATATCCCGTACTGTAAGAGCTGCAGAAGCGTGAATGGAGGTCACTAACGGTATTTGTCCTGGTTTTATGCGTTTTATGGCAGCGGCGGCAAGAACGTCTTGCGCGTGTATGATATCGTATTGATCAAGACCGATAAAGGCGAGTGATAACTCCATGCAATACCTGTCGGTCTCCGCTTCCCTGACCCAGGGATGCTCCGCAATCAAAGGCGCGGTGGCAGGGGTTATCTTGTAATCGAACATTTCCTTGAAATGAACCTTCGGAACCTCCTGATTACTGTTGAAAATATAAAACCGATCCAGTCCGTTCCCAAAAAGATCCACCTGATGTCCCTCTCGTTCAAGCCCCTGCTTCACCTGCAACATATATTTCCATAATCCACCGAGGTACGGGATTTGAAAAAAGGTAGCCAGCAAGATTTTCAAGGCTGCCACCCTCCTGTCAGTAATACCTGTCTCCGCTGCTCCAGTCTGTCGCCGTATATGGCCTGAAGGGTCCCGATTTCCCGCTTAAGGGCGTCTTTGTGCTTTAAGGTTCCCATGTTCGGATGATATCGGTAATGCAGAAGAATATCATGCAAATAATGAAATTCGTACCCGGCGAGCACGACCCGGCACCACATGTCGTAGTCCTGCGTGTATTTAATCTCTTCATTGAACATGCCGACATGTTCAAGGAGCTGCCGCTTCATCATGATCGTACAGCCATTAATTGGACATTCCCTCTTCAATCGATCAAGCAGCTCCAGATTCGAAGTAAACGAAAAATTCGGGGCTTCCATGAGCACTAAGTTCCGATCGTTGACGAAGTTGAAGTTTGTACTGCTGATCCATGCCCCACGTTCCAGCATAAACGACATTTGTCTTGCTGTTTTGTTGGGAAGATAAAAGTCGTCCGAACTGAGCCAAGCAATATAATCCCCTTTAGCTTCTCGAATACCGGCGTTAAGGGCGGAAGCCGTTCCCCCGTTGATCTTTCGGATATACCGGATGCGGTCAACATAAGGATTCAGGAGATCCATATGTTCGGTAGACCCGTCATCGACCACAATGACCTCTATCTCGGGATAGGTTTGCGCCAAAGCACTCTCTACGGCCTGTTGAACATAAAGACAGTTGTAGAAAGGGATAATAACCGTTACCTTCGGTATCATGTTATCTTAACCTCCTACCCGCGTATTGACCCCGGTTAGGAAAGTACCGGTTTTCCTATCGGACTTTTTATAAATTCATTTTGGGTTAAATAGATCAGCTGATGTACGCTCCATTGAAAGAAGGAAAAAACGGAGGGACCTTCCACTTTTCGCAGCGTTCGTCGTTCGCCGTAATAAATATGACCGCTCGGGGAGCTGTACAGGCGTCCGTTAAGCACCGGGTACTGAAGAAAAAAAGAGGCGTCGATGGTGTGTCCAATCTGCAAAGATTGAACCAAGGAATCCGGGACATGCACGATTTCGTCCATTTGACACCGCAAACGTTGGAAGACTTCTCCAGACTGGATCGGGAATAAACAATTGTCCATCCACAAAAAGATCCCGTATCCACCCCCCTTTACGAATAGCGTCGCCGGGGCGCACTTCGCCCACTGTCCCGTAACCGTCACGCCTTCTCCAAGGGGATACAGGTTAAGCAGCATATCCTCAAGCGGTATGATTTTCCTGGCCATCAGTTTGTAAAAATAAAAAGAATCGATATCCATAATGGGCCGTTTTTGGCCGTGTTCAATCAAAAATACAGCCGAGCCCGAATCGCGGACAAGCGTTCCATCCGGGATCTTGGTAATCATGTTCTGGACATGGTTATTGTAGATAACAATCCCTCCCTTCACCAATCTTTAATAATATACTCTTTGTCTTAGCGGCCTGAGCCGACGCGTGACTATATCTTCAAAAAAAGACTCTTTGCAAGAGTGACTTGCAAGAGTCTTTTCCTTTCAGAAAATCGCATCCATGAAAAGTTATTCGTCTAGACTCGGGACACAAACTTGTACCGAAAAAACAAAAAAGCCGCTAAAATAGCGACTTTCAATATCACAACGCTAATTTCCCCCCACAGTCTCCTATCCGCAATAGCCATATCGGATGTGAAGCGTTCGGAAACTTACAAATCAAGGAACTTTTTTACGGCAGACAAGAAAGCTGGTAAATTATCATCATGCACAAAGTGCCCAGCATCCTGTATCATTACCAACTCGCCATTCGGAATAAGCTCAGAAACTTCCTGCAATTTGTTTTGAGGAATATGACTGGACCCACCGCCTATAATAAGAGTCGGCATGATGATGTCGTTAAGACGCAGCCACCATTCGGGATTAGGTTCATTAAGTTGCCGTAAAATCGAAGGCACTACCAGCCAATCAAACGGCATAGGATCAGAAGGTTCGGCAGGAACTTCGATCGGCTTATCCGGAAAGGGAGGTGGAGTGTCTTCAACGATCAACTTTTCTATCCTCGAAGGATATGTTTCCGAGAAAAGGTAGGATACTGTTCCCCCCATGGAATGCCCAAGAAGCGTAAATCGTTCCAAATTCATAGCATTTGCAAAATGAAACAAGTCATCGCACATCAGTTCAAAAGTGTATTTACCTCTTCTTGCGCTCCCACCGTGACCCCGTTGATCTAAAGCTAAAACGCGGTATTTTTCTCCTAATACAACTGCGACTTGATCCCATGATTCTGCGCTTTTTCCCAGCGCGTGAAGTGCAACAATCGGCGGTGCAGAAGGTTCCCCACTCTCTCGATATTGAAAAGTGCGTCCATTCAATTCAATTTGATTCACACGTGTTTCCATCTCTGATCATCCTCAAACCAATTTGGCCCAATAATAGAAGGCGCCTACTGGAATTTTTAGTATTATTTTATTATTGAATGAACCTTTAGTCAATATAAAAGTGAGGACTGCATCATATCAGCTGCATTCCTTGTCATTTTGCTCGTTACCTAAATAAAGCTGTTGTCAGGAACTTGACTGCTTATAACAAAAAAAGGGTATCCCTCCGTCATCTACTGATGACTTTCGAGACAGCCCCGTCTATTTTCATTATTGAGCGATCGTTTCCCGTTTAGTTAATCAAACTTTTTTGCATATAAATCACAACTTCTGTTCCAATTCCTTTATTTCCATTTTCGTCAATCTGTTCCCAGCTGATTAAAAAATCCCCGTGCCCCCAATCCACATAGTCTAATTTTTCATAAAGTCGTTTGGCTTCCGGATTATTTATTCCCACCTCTAACCCTATACACGTACAACCCTTTTCTTTTGCTAAACGTTCGGCTTCTCGGATTATGGCTGTTGCAACACCTTGCCTCCGATATTCATATACTGTTAACCCAGCCTCTAAGAAAGCGCTATGGGTAATATCCACTAATTTGGTTACAGGTTCATCATTAGGACCACTCCAGCGTAATAAGAAATGCCCAACAGGGGTGTTATGATGCCAAGCGATTAAGTATAGTCCCTCACCTCTCTTTTGTGCAGCATATCGGTTGTACTGAAACATGGGATTACCAGGTGAAAACTGAGTAACAAGTAAACTCAACTGGGATTCTTCTGCTTCTTTTATTTCCAAGYATAATTTGTCTTTATTCATTTCATCTTCTTTTCCTCTCGATATTCTTATACGCCTCTGCGTCCCCAGCCAAAGACTTTGACGTGCACGATGGCTTTGGTTACCCAATGCGAGAGCACATACAACACGATGAACAGGATTAACAAAGGCCTAAATAAGAGCACTGCCACAACCCAAGTGAGCAGAATCTGCCAATTCTTCATTTTCCGCAAAAATTTGACTGGCACGACATTTTTGTCGGAGGGATCACTGTTCATTCCTTATCTCAAAGATTTTTTGCAGGGTATGGATGTACAGTGTTCTTTCATCGTCCGTTTCTTGGAGTTTGTTACCTGATCCTGCGTCCATATACCACTCTACAAGCCTGTACCCGAACATAAGTAGGATCAACTCATAAACGCAGTTATCCGTTATGTGTGAAATATCCGCATATTCCGAAAAGCCCTTGTAATACGCCGGGATACATCTACGGTAGTATTCAACCATGTCTTCAACATCGGCTTCGTCTGCGATAAGGCTTGCCATATCTTCACCTAAATAGCCCCACCCCGCGGTATCCCAGTCCATGAGTATGGTTTTGCCGTCTGAATAGAATATGTTTGCTACCCAAAAATCCCTGTGGCACAGCACGATGGGGAGCTTTTCAATACGGCTCCATATTTCGTCTGCGTTTTCATCAATATCGATGAGCATTTGGCATAGGTATTTCGGGATTTTGCAATCGTCGGAGCGTATATAATCGTACACTCTATTCCATGACCGATAATGAAGATAGAAATTTTTCATATAATCCGCTTTGCTCAGGTTGKTCAAGCTCTGTAAAACAGCTGGCTGTTCGGCATATAACTTGCCTTGGAACCGTCCTAATTCCTCGGCTGCGCGTTCATACATATCGCCGGTCAAATCTAAACCCGATATGCCGTCGATATATTCCATCCATATCTGTGTTTCGTTTTCTTCTTCGTTCATTTCGACGTGATAGCATTCAGGCCAACGGAATGTTTCAGAGAACAGCGCGCCGAAATTGGATTTATACAAATCATATTCCCTACGCCATGAATCGGGATCGTTGTAGCGCTCCCATTTCTTCTGCGTTTTTAATACGATTTTATAGGGTAATGTCTCACCGTCAGTGGTTTTGACATTACCCGTCACAAGCTGTACATTACCCACTGTACCGCCATGTAACGGTTTGGTTTGGAAATCGGTGCAGATTATTTTTGTACCGAGCATTTTGTTTAAAACCTGTGTTAGAGTTTCAGCTTTTATTTCGTTCAATACGAAGTCCTCCAATCGTTTTTTTAACATGGGAACGCCTATGCATAATCATCATATTGGAAAAGAAGCCAACGATGAAAGGTGGACTATGGATTTATTCATTTATTACCTCTTCCTGCCAGCTAGCTTAATGAAATCGCGATTGGAGAATGGTTAGATATCGTCTATCCGGTATTCGGAACATGCTCTCGTCCTTTTGGGGATAAAACAAAAAAGCCGCTTAATTAGCGACTTTCAATGGGAATATGTTTTTGTCCCCCGACAGATGGACTCTTTTTTTCACTATCTATCATGAAGGGAAAGCACCACGGAAAAGTGCTCTTTATTTCACATCCTCAATCCTTATCAAAATAAACGGTTTTTCCTGTATCTGCGGATATATACACCGCTTCTAATATTTGTGAAACAATCATCGCTTCCCTCGGTTTAACCAAGGGTTCGGTATCGTTCACGATGCTGTGAATCCATTGTTTGGCTTCATATTCGAAATCGGTCATCTCTTCTCCCCTGAAAAGGTCTCTCGCATTCGCATTCACCTCGATTTTATTCAGGAACAAACTCCCGTCCCGCTCGCCATTGATCCGCAGTTCATTTTTAGCAAAATCCGCTCCGCCCTTCGTTCCGCACAGCAGGTTGCCGCCACCTTCCGCAATGTTAAGGGCCCAACTGGTTTCAATGATGACCGTCGCTCCGTTTTTAAATTTCACATACCCGAACGCCGAATCTTCTACCTCGAATTCGTTTGGATCCCAAGCTCCCCATTCGTTTGCGGCATTTTCGGTAAACTTCAACTTATGGAAGACACTGCCGACGACACTCTCCGGTTCATAGTTATCCATCAACCATAGGATCAGATCCAGGGAGTGGGTTCCTATATCAATCATAGGACCGCCCCCCTGCTTCTCTTTATCCAGAAACACGCCCCATGTCGGCACGCCTCGTCTTCGGGTAGCGACCGCTTTTGCAAAATAGATATCTCCAAGCTCCCCATCGGAGATCATCTTTTTTAGCAGTTGACTCTTGGCGTTGGAGCGATTCTGGTACCCGACGGTTAGCTTCTTGCCTGTTCGCAAGTGGGCTTCGTACATCGCTTTGGCCTCCGCACCTGTGACGGCCATTGGTTTTTCGCACATGACATGTTTGCCGCTTTCAAGCGCATCAATGGAAATCGCTGCGTGCGAGCTGTTCGGTGTTAGCACATGGACGACCTCAATCTCTTCCATGGCAAGCAGATCCTTATAATTTGTAAATACCTTTGCGTCTGGCGTGCCGTACTTTTGGGCGGCTTCTTCGGCTCGTTCCGGCTTCAAATCGCAGAAGGCCACCATCTGTACGTTATCTAACTTGGACAAACACGGCATATGCTTCCCGCCCGCAATCATCCCGCAACCGATAATCCCTACTTTTACGGTCCTCATCGTATTCCCTCCCCCGCGTTATTTGAACTCTACCGTTCGATTTTCCTTATGCGCGATGTATGCCGCTTCCAATAGCTCCGTCAATTTCGTCCCGTCCTCCAGTCCGAAGGGCATCGGCTTGTCGTGAATCAATGCATCTGCCCACTGGATAATCGGAAGGGGCTGCCCTTTAGGGAGTTGAGCGGGTGAGATCCATCCGGAAAAAGGTAACTCGAGCTTCTTCGAGATGACTCGAACGGTATCGTCTGAGATCATCAAAGTGCCCTCCGTACCGTAAATCTCAAGGGCAGAAGGGGTTCTGTACGTCACAAGGCTGGTTTCGACCAGAGCGACCGCATTGTTGACGAACTCAATGGAGCATTGTGCGTTATCCTCCACTGCCCGATTGGTGAAGTAATGAAACATGGATGTGATTCTTTTGGGTTTACCGAGCAGCCAACTGGCGATGTACATCGGATGACAGCCCAAATCCATCATGGCTCCGCCCCCGGTTTGCTTCTCATCATACCAGTAATCGGGGAGCCAATTATTCAAAGCACCGTCGTGACCGTTACGAATACGCAGCAGCGTAATGTCCCCTAATACATGGTCATCGATCAGCTGCTTCGCAAACAATTGATGCGGCCTTGTACGGGCGGGAAAAGAAATGCAGAACTTGACGCCTGCTTTGCGTACCGCCGCAGAGATCCGATCGCATTCTTCAACAGTAAGAGCCATGGCTTTCTCGGTAAAGATGTGTTTGCCGGCCTCAGCGGCAGCCACCATGACGTCTGCGTGCATGCTTGTAGGGGCATCCACCACGACGCCATCAATGTCTTCCCGCTGCAGCAGCGTATCCAAATCTGCTTCAAAATCCACTCCCAAGCGGGCAGCCCATTCGCTTCCGCGTTCAGGCTGTTCGTCCCATACGGCCGTGAGCTTCACGTTACCGTGAGATTGCAGCTTTCTTGCGTAATCCTCTGCATGCACATGCCACTTACTTAGCATCGCAACGTTCAACATGCGTCTTCCCTCCAACGTTTATATTTTTCACTAGATATGAGTTCTCTTCAAAGGGAGGTGGGTAAAAATAAGGTTAGAAATGAATGGGGATGGAGTGACATCACCCACACCATCCCACAAACTTCCTTCACTAGAACCCTACATCATCCCGTTCTGCAGCTTTTTGAGCCACGAACTCCGCCATTTCCTCCACGCCGGCCGCTCTAAATTTTTCTTGAACACTATGAAGCATATTTAGAGCCTCTTCGTCGGACGCTGCAAAAAATGCTTTCTTAAATTCTTCATCGAAGTTCAAACTGCTGGTTTTATCGATATATTCCTGATATTTAGGCCACTCTCTGGCAAGGTAGCTTGCGCTTACTTTGTCTATGATTTTGATCGGCATTCTTGCCGAGAAACTCTCCTCCAGCTTTTGCCACTCCGTTTTTTGATCTTCAGGCGTAGGCCAGGTGACTTCAGACGAGAAGGCGCCGATGAACCTTCCCGGAAGATAATTGAGTCCTGCGTCTCTTTTCAGATCCGGGTTGTCATCAAATTGTTTTTTTACATCAGCAATCCACTGGGGTATCCCGTTTTCCATGTTGTAGTGTGTTCCTTCGATCCCGAAATTCGCAAGCAATCGGCCTTCTTCGCTGTTGACATAATCAATGTACCGCAATGCCGCATCCGGATCTTTGATGTCCGCGCTTAAGAATAGGACAGGGAAACCGGAACGACCGGGCTTTTCCACTTGCGTTCGAATGTTTCCGCTCTTATTCTTCATCGGCCCGAGCAGTTCATATTGCATTTCCGGATTCGTCTTATACAGCGTTTTTTGTAAATCAGCTAACATCGGCTGGGCTCCGAATATGGCAAGCTTGCCCGTCGTCAGCTTTTCATTCGCTGTTGTACTCGTATTGTTGAAGGCTTCAAGATCAAACAAACCTTCCGTTAATAACTTCCTCATGTATAACAACCTGGCTTCATGATCCTTCGTTTGCGTCCAGTGAATCAGTTTTCCATCCACTTCACGGAAGTCCGAAATCGTGTAATCCGTCCACCCGGCAAGGAATTGGCCGTAATCCCATCCATTCCACATGGTTCCGGCCGGGATGACCGGCTTTCCGCCAATATCCTTGAAACCGCCGTCTCGGATCTTGACCAATAGATCATATAATTCTTCTTGCGTATCAATATCCTCCGCTTTTACATTTAAAGCTTTCAGGATATCTCCCCTGGCAAAAAGGCCGTAATTCCAATTATGAATGCTCTCCGGGGTTCCGTCCGGGGTTTCTGTAGGAATGAGATAAGTCTTGCCTTCAAATTCGGGACTATTGAGATCGAACTCGGCAAAATCCTTCGCAATCCCGGTCGTCACAAGTCTTTTAACATTCGGGTATTTATCGAGATAAGGGGTTAAATCCAGAAGCTGTCCTTCCGTGGCCGCCTTCTTGATGACTTGTCCTTCTCCTCCTGTCGTAGACCAGAAAGGTGCATTAACGATATCCGGAACCGTACCGGAAGCAAATATGGTGTTTAGTTTTTCTACTTCGCTTGTTGTGATGGATTCGAGTTTTAACGTGACCCCGGTTTTCTCCCTGATCTGCCCGGCTACGGGATTATTCTCCTGGTCCTGCGGGAAACCGGCTCCGCCGCCGTTCCACGCACTGAGAAAAGTCAAGGTTACCGGTTTTATTTCTTCAGTACCTGACTCCTTCGGACCCGTGTCAACCGTGCCTGCCTCCTTTTCTCCGCCTGTTCCCGTGCATGCCGTCATGGTCACGAAAAGCAGCAAAGCGATTAGTATCATGCCAAGAACACTCCTGCGCTTGTTCTTCCTCATCCTACAATCCCCTTCCATTGGAAGTTTTATATAAGAGGCTTAGCCTTTTATACCAACTACTCCTTCAGAGAACCTACCAATACGCCTTTTACAAAATACTTCTGAAGAAATGGATACACACAGATGATCGGGGTCGTAATAATAATAACGAACGTCATCCTCAAGGCTTCCGGCGTTACGCCTCGCAGCTCCATCTGCGTCTCGGTCATGTTTTGAATCGCAGAACCGCTATTACCCGACGATGACGTCATCGACTGGAAGGACGCTTCGCTGATCATCTTGTTCAGGAACGTGGCTGCAGGCTGCAGGTTCTCATTCTGTATGAAAAACTGACCGGTAAACCAGTCATTCCACACGCCCACCCCGACAAACAAGGCAATGGTAGCAAGCACCGGCATCGAAAGAGGCAGGATGATTCTTGCAAATACCGACAACTCGCTGGCTCCGTCGATTCGGGCCGATTCCGACAGACCTTCAGGGATCCCGTCGAAAAAGGTTTTCATGATAATCGCATTGAAGAAATTGTATAGGGACGGCAGCACCAACACCCAAAACGTATCCAGAATGTGGATTTGCCGGAACAGGATAAATGTAGGAATAAGTCCTCCGCTGAACAACGTGGTAAAGAAAAAGAAGAATACGATATATTTTCTTCCGGGCAGTCCTTTCCGCGAAAGCGCGTAGGCTAATAAGGCTGTCAAAAATACGGAGGCAACCGTAACGACAAGGGTTCGGGTTACGGAAATATAAAACGAATTTAAGATCAATGAGTTGCTAAAAGCTTTTGCATAGTTTTCTAGTGTAAACACTCTAGGAAAAAAATAGATTCCACCCTTCATCGCATCGTAGCCGTCATTAAAAGAAAGGGCTAGAAAATAGATAAATGGATAAAGTGCCGTAGCGCAGAATAAAAGCAGCACCGAATAGTTGAGCGTCATATACAATTTATCTGCTGGCGTCAGCCTTCTCGCATCCATACACACACCTCCTCATCTTGAGTGCCAGCTGATTACCATAACGATACGTTACTCACACGCCTGGATATATTATTGACAGCAACAATGAGCAGCAGCGAAATCGCTGACTTGAATAATCCAATGGCCGTGGAATAGGCTAATTGCCCCTGTTGGAGGCCTGTTTTTAAGACATAGGTGTCCAAGATCTCCGAGACGCTTAATGTTGCTGGGGACTGCATCAGCCAGATTTGATCAAAGCCCGCGTTCAGTATTCCGCTGAGGGAGAAGATAAGCAATATGCCGATCGTTGGAGTAAGGCATGGAAGCGTGATCTTAAATAGTTTGCTCCACCTTCCAGCCCCGTCGATTTCGGCTGCCTCATACAAATGCGGATCGATATTCGTTAACGCGGCTAAATAAATGATCGAACCCCAGCCTACCCCTTTCCAGATGTCGGAAATGATGACCAATGGATAGAATAATTCCGGTTTTCCCATGAAAAAGATCGGATCCAAACCCATTTGGTACCGAATGTCATTGATAAGCCCTACGTTCGGAGACAGGATTTTTTGAAGCAAGGTCACGACAACGACCCACGACACGAAGTGCGGCAGATAGGAAATCGTCTGAAACACTCTTTTGATTCTCTTGTGCATGACGGCATTGAGCATTAAGGCCAGGATCAATGGAGCTGGAAATCCGAAAATTAGTTTCAGGGCGCTGATGGATAACGTATTTCGGAGCACATCGTAAAAGCTGGAATCGTTTAAAAACTGTTCGAAATATTTAAAGCCTGCCCACGGACTCCCCAAGATCCCCAGATTGAATTTAAAATCTTTGAATGCAATTAATATGCCGTACATCGGATAGTAAGCAAACACCAGAAACCAGATGATCGCAGGAAGCAAAAATAAATATATATGTCTAAATTGCCATATCTTCGTTAATTTCTTATTCTTTTTTAACTGCTCAAATCCAGGGATAACAACACCTTTTGGTACCATTCTCCGAACACCTCCTCCATCATCGTCGGATCGGATTTTTACGAATCCATACCCGATAGCCTAGGTACAGAGCCATTGCCAACGGTTTTCGATTTTCGACGATATATATCGACTGCCTCCCCCTCCTTACTGCAAGCGGTTTCATTAAGATAGTTTAAATATATTCAATATACTGTAGGAATCATTCCATAATTTCTTCATTTGGATAAAAGTAATCTTCGGGTCAAAAAAAGTATTGGTGATTTCTTTAAAATAATGAATCGGGGGTACATGAAAAAGAAAGCTGCTGTTAGCCTAGGGGAGGCTCATGTTCTTTAGGTTATAAATGAACGGGGTAAGCCCCCTTCTCCCGCCCATATTTTTGAGGCGTTTATTCCTTGGCGAGGATACATTATATTCAATATATATTTATACAATGGTTTGAAGAGCCTCTACTGAATTTCGTTATGGATGTAGGACCTAATTACGGGAGGATTTCATGAGAGAAAGTTGCGGTAAGCGGGTGTGGAATATCATGAAGTGAAGAGAACGTTTTTTCCCGTCGTCTCGCCAATCACCAATTCCGGCTCCACGAGGGTTTTAAAGTATTTTCCGTCTTGTCCGTCATCACTGTTAATGACTTCAAGCAGCGTGTACGCCGCGCGGTAGCCCATGTCCCGTTCAAACTGTTTAACATGCGTAAACGTGCTGTAGCCTTCGATGATGGAAGTCGGATCATCAAAACTGATGATGGAAATGTCCTCAGGCACCTTCAATCCAGCTTGACGCGCAATCTGGTAGATTTTCACGCCAAGACTTCCATTTAGCGTGATATAGGCGGTTGCCATTCGATTTTGGATATAGCGGTACAGGGGATGGGTTTCAGCTTGCTCCAAACTTCCGATTTCAAAATCGGTCACGATGTGGGCAGGATTAATGAGGGATCCCTTTTCCTTGAAGGCATTCATATATCCGTCGATCCGCTCTTGAACGGTAACGGTTTGTATGGGGGAATCGGAGCATATGGCGATTTCGCGATGCCCCAGCTCCCACAGGTAATTTACAGCCATGTTAACGCCAAGCCTGCCGTCTGATGCGATATAATGCGTTTCGACCCCTGGAAGGTAACGGTCGATGAGAACGAACGGAAACCCCGCAAATTTCATGCTTAGAATTTCCTCGTTGAATAATTCCTCGTCAACCGGGAAAATCAGTAACCCTTCCACTCCGATTTTACAACATGTCTTGATTGCCTCTTTTTCCTTATCAAGGCTGCCCTCCGATAAATAGATGACGCAGCGGTAATCGTTCTCGTTGAGTGCCTGCTGAATACCTTGTATAAGCCGAATCGTAAAATAATCATAAATGCTGGGCAGAATCAGGCCTATTAACCGTGTCCCCATTTCTCCGCCAGCTTTATGAATAGACTTTACGGCGTTTATAGGAGAAGTCGCCGACATTTCAGATTCAGGTTCACTTACAAAAGTCCCCTTTCCGGGCACTCTGGTTATGATTTTTTCGTTAACCAAGCCGGCCAGGGCATTAACGACCGTAATCTTGCTGACTCCGAAACGCTCCATGAGTTCTTTTTCCGTAGGAATACGGTCTCCAACCTTCAATACTTGCGACGATATCAAGTCGCGTATATACTCTTGAACCCTCTGATACAACGGCATTCTTTCCGTAGAGCTCAACCGAATCACCACATTTCATTCAATATGTTTAATATATACATTACGAATGGCGCAAGCGCTTTATTCCATATCCTTTCTTTGTTTGTGTAGAGCCGGGAGAATGCATCGGATGTGTTCTCCCAGCTCCTCCATTACTTAAAATAAAAAAATGCTTGCTTGCAGTTGTTATGGTCTATATGTTCTTGTCAAAATATATACAGCGTAAAGAGAAGCCGCATATTGACGATCGTCCATGCGGGGCGCACAAAATAAACGGACAGTCGAGATCTGCTCAACTGTCCGTCCATTAAATCAAGCTGTCATGAGAATGACTTACACCATACAAACGACAAGTAATCAAATTCTGCTTACATAAAATGATTCGAAATCAGCAACTGAGTCGAACTGGTTCAAAGATACACCTTCTGTTCTTAGATGATTCTCTAATTGTTCGATCAGCTGCAGGACAGCTATTCGCAATGGTTCGAAATCCTCGGGATCCAGAAGCGCAGTGAGATCCGGATAGCTGAAGCGATGATAATATTCCCGATACTCCCCCAAATCGAAAATGCCTGGCCAGCGTCCTGTTTCGGCTGCGTACAAAATACGTGCCAAACCATCTTGTACACCTGTAGCAACGAAAAACGCGGTTTCATAGTGGCCTTTTTCGCAAGCGGTTAGGAGCTTGTTAAGCATTCCTTTTTCCTCTTCATAGTATCCCTTCATCCAATTATGGTATGAACGTAATCCTTTGAGCTTGTTTCTTCGTTCTGAAATTAAATGAAGGGTGTCTACAGTCAGTTTCTCGCAAGTAGTCTTGATTTCATCTTTAGAATGGCTGAACATCATTGTATCAAGGTAGAGATCCAGTTGGTCTGGCTTAATTGGGAGATTGTTGACTTGCTCGCGATAATGGCCCCAACTGCGTGTATAGTACGTTTGGTTTAACAACGCAAGAGATTTAAAAATGGTAGCGGCAATTTCTTGCGCCAGTATCCGACAAAAGGATAAATCCATGGAGTCTCCGGCAAAACGAAGCTTTATCAAGCTAGTAAAACAATCACGCACGACAACCTCAGCTCTATTGATCAATGTTAACGTGTTGGACGGCCCCCCCATGGAAGAGATGGTCTCACGGAGTTTCACGAATTTCGCCAGGTCTTCATCGGAACGCACATACAATAGTTCACAATCCGCAATAATGGTCGTACTCCAATCTTCGGAAGCTGACATTCTTTCAGCACGATCCCATCCAATTGGCCAAAAATCAAAACTAATACCGTCGATTATAAACTGTAATTCCACTTGTTTTCCTCTAGGTGTGGCCGGAATGAAGAAAAAGTCTAAGTCCGATCGCTCTGTCGCCCTCCCCTGCAAATAGGATCCGTAATATCCGACAATCGCAACATCTTGCGGGTAATGGGTCTTAATATGTTTGACAATGACATCGGCTACAGCAAAAACATCAACCATCAAATCCCCCCTCCTACATACATCCTCTTGATCACGTATTGGAAATACGAATCATGGCATATGCTGATCGTATCGCTCATTCTAGTGGCTGATCTCTCAACCATTCATCCTGATACGGACAGTTGCATGGGATAACGAATTGTATTGAAGCTAAATGCTAAAATTTTGAACAATATCTTTAACAGCTAATCATGGTTTCTTCATTCCAAAATTCTTTTACTTCGTCTAGGATTTGAGCAGCAGGCGTTATTGTGGCCTCGAAAATCGTTCTTCCTGTTTTTCGTAAATAATATTGGATTAAATGATATCCGCAAGCGTATCCGGCGCTATAAGGCATGTTGACCGGTGTAAAGTTTTGAAGTTTTGCGATCTCGTCACCGTAAAGATAAGGAGCAAATTGATCAAACCCCGTTAATTGCAATTTCTCTCTAAGCACAGGTTTTATGCGTGTGTTAAGCGTTTCTGCGTTAGTTTTCGTTACCCAGGGACCGAGCAATTCTTCTCCAAACATGAACGTAGCATAGTTCTCAGCTAATCCTTCACTTACAATGAGCTCGCCCAAATTAACGGTGTGATCCCACTGAATAAATTGATAACGTACATTATGGTTGCATTCGTGCGCCAGCGAAGCCTTCATTCGAGGAATCGTGTACTCATTTGGCAAGAGTGTACCCCAGATAAACCCGGGAATGCCCCCAAAGCCGCTATAACCTTCGTTTATTACTAAAGCACGGCTTTCCGGATTCCCTAGTTGAACTGTAAACAAATAGTCGGTTACAGGGAGGTTAATTTCATGCTCTGCAAATAGATGCAAGCTTTTCTTCACAGCATGCTCACACTCTAACCAAAATGATTCGGACGAAATCAGCTCGATCTCTGCCGAAATCTGAGGGGTAATCTGATCTGGGGATCGATGCATCATACTATTAAACGTAAGAACGTCAAAACCATTCGCCTCTTCAGCTTTAAAAGGAATCTGTTGAATCTGCCATTGTTTCATAAAGGGAGCCATCATTTCGTTTCTGAACATTTCAAGCTTTTCCTCGGGCGAAGCTTGAGCAACTTTGTGATAAATATGATCTGAGCGCAGTGATTTAATATTCATTTCTCACACTCCTAGTTATGTATTCATAGAGATAATACACAAACATCATATTTGAAAAGAAGACAACGATGATACACCAACTATAGATATATTCATTTATTACCCTCTTACCTCTAATGGAAAAGGGAGCAGCTGCCGCGGCATCATCTGCTCCCAAGTCATTCAACTCTATCCTTGTTTATTTTTGGTAATGCAAGCCGGGCAAGTCCCTATGTGGCACGTTAACCCGGCAACTCAAGATCTGCTGTTTCTTCCATATACGAAATATAAAGTAACGGATGACATGATCATCAATATCACCGAATAAACCAAGGTCAACGCTTTGGTATCTGCTAGCGCCTGAGCATCCGTGCTGTTCTTGATGACGATTCCTAACGGCTGATACAAAGGATGATAGAGGAACACGGTTACGTCATAATCGGCCAAAATTCCGTTGAAATTCAAGGCAAGAACAGCTAGCGTCGATGGCAGAATGATCGGCAGCAATACTTTTCTGAACGTATAAAACGGTTTGGCACCTAAATTCCTTGCAGCGTCTTCCAAATTGCTGTCCAAGCTGAAGAAGGAGGCCTTGACCATTCGCAGGGTAAAAGGAATATGGATGATGACATACGCAATCAGAAGCATCCAGACCGTGCCAACCAACACCGTATTCCCGATCATCAGCTTCGGCGTGTTAAAGGTTACGATCAGTCCGATCGCAATCAGCGTTGACGGCAGAATCCACGGAATCAGCAATGCGTATTCCAGGGCAAGCGCCCACTTGTTCTTATATTTATGCAATATTCTTGACGCAACCAGCGCCAATGCGACAACAATGACCGAGGCAGCTGCGGCATATAGAATACTTACGAGATAAGGCTTGAATGCCGACATGGATGAAAATACTTGAATGTAATTATCCAACGTGAAGCTGTTCAAATTCAACGTGGCGGTAGAGATACTGGCCGCATCGGTGAACGAAAAGATGATGATCAGCACAACCGGAACGATGTAGAGAACAAACAGGCCGTAAGCCAAAATATGAGCGGCTAAACTCCCGGATTTGCTGCGGATTTTTTGTTTGACCAGCTCCGATTTGACTTTGGAGACCGACATGAAGTTACCTTTACGTTCGAACCGGATCATCACGGTCAACAACACCAGTGTGGCCACTCCGAGAATAAGGGCCAGCAGCGCAGCCAAATCTCTTGACGTCATGCTTCTCGAGAACGTCAGAATCATCGGCGTAATCGTCTGGAATTCCTTGCCTCCGAGGATAAGCGGCGCGGACGTGGCAGCCAGGCCGGTGAGAAAAGTCAGAATCGTCAGCGCATAGATCGTAGGTTTCAGGACCGGGAGCACGACCCGCCGGAGGATATACCAAGTAGACGCCCCCATATTTCTCGCGGCCTCCACCGTTTGAAAGTCGATTTTGCGAATCGCATTGCTCAGGAACAGGAAGTGGTTGGACGTGCAGGCGAACGTCATGACGAATAGAACCGCCCAGTAGCCGTGAAACCATGTCGTATTAAAAGAAGGGAACAATTGAACCAGGAGCTTGGTCATAAACCCCTCTTCGCCATAGACGAATTTATAGCCGGACACCAGCACGACTCCGCTGTAAATCAGGGTCGTAAAATAACCCAATCGCAAAATCTTCGCGCCTTTGATATCGAAATATTCCGAAATCAAAACCAGCGTAATCCCCACCACATTTACCGTAATAACTAGGGAAAAAGCGAGAATAAAGCTGTTATATAAACTTCGCATCGCGCGTTCGGACGACAGCAGCTTCTCTGCCGCTTCCAGCGTAAATTTGCCGTCCTTCATGAAAATTTCGCCGTAAATATTCAAGTTCGGATAAATCAGAAAGGCAATGACAAACCAGACAATCAACCCGTATAAAAGGATCGAGACAGGGTTTATGGAAGCCAGCCGGGTGCTCAGGTTCCGGGCATTCATGCTTCGCCCTCCCTCATCGGATATTGCAAAATATCGCGGGTCGGGAGGTAGATGTCTACATCGTCGCCGACCTCATGATGGACGAGCCTGCTTTCTATTTCGATGGTCTTTAACCGTCCGCCGCCGGCAATCTCCAATACGTACTTGCTGTATAAACCGTAAAATTCCCGGTCCGCGATCTTGCCTTTCAATTGGACCGTATCGATACCCTGCAGGGGCTGCAGACTTACCTTCTCGTTGCGGATATAGGCGATATTCCCCGGCTGAACAACATCATTCAACCGGCTGTTCTCTACCATCCGCGGATCGATCCGGTTAATATCTCCGATGAAATTGCACACAAACTCCGTTTGGGATTGATTGTAAACTTCCATGGGCGTGCCCACTTGCTCCAGGACTCCATGATTGAATACTCCGATCCGGTCGGACAGCGTTAACGCTTCTTCCTGGTCGTGCGTGACATATATCGTTGTGATCCCGAATTTTTTCTGCAATTGTTTCAGCTCATTGCGCAGCTGTACCCGCAGCTTGGCGTCCAAGTTGGATAAAGGTTCGTCCAGTACCAAGATGCTCGGCTTCAAAACCAGCGCCCTGGCAATCGCAACGCGCTGCTGCTGGCCGCCGGATAGTTCCGATACCTTCTTGAACAGCTGATCATCTTTCAAATCAACCTTCCGGGCAATGTCCCGAACCTTCTGATCCAATTCCGCCTTGGGTAATTTCTTGACTCGCAAGCCAAAAGCGATATTCTCGTATACATTCATCGTTGGAAAGAGCGCATAGCTTTGAAATACCATCCCGATCTCTCTTTTTTCGATCGGCAAACGGGTAATGTCGGCGTCTTTCAGCAGGATCTGTCCGCTCGTAGGCATAATAAACCCGACCAGACTGCGAAGGGTCGTCGTCTTCCCGCAACCCGAAGGACCAAGGAACGTGAAGAATTCCCCCTCCCGAATACGCAAATTAAGGTTTTTGACCGCATGAAATTCACCGAATTTAATATCAACGTTCTGGAATGTAATCATATTATTCTCTTCCTTTTTGTTGTACTTGAATGAACGGCTGCATATTGGCATCCCCAACATGCAGCCGGCTTGACTCCATTCCGTTACTTAATGCATAATCTCCAACTCGATTTTCTCCGCCCACAGATCCATGTTTTCAGCAATAAAAGCCCAATCGAAATCTTGTGGTTTTAACGAAGTAAACAGTTCCTTGACGGACTCATTGGCTTGCTCAACCGCTTTCGTATTTGCCGGCATGGCATTGAACTCAGCCGCAAATCCCCCTTGAACTTCGCTGGATCCGAGCCATTCCACGAACCGCTCCGCCGTTGCCTGCTTCTTCGTTCCGTTCACGATTGCCGCATGTTCCACGACCATAGGTACGCCGATTTCCGGACTGACAATGCCTGCTTTCACGTTATATTGCTCTTCCTTCTGCTGCAGGGTTCCGGAGACGAGCGCTCCTAGCGGCGTTTTACCGCTGGCCAAATTGGCATAGAAATCTTCGCCCTCGACTGCGCTGACGCCGTTGTCATACAATTGCTGAATTTCATTCCAGCCTTCCTCGGATATGCCGAGATCACCATTCGGATCTTGGAAGCGGGTCAGAATCCCCGCTACAATAAGGCGAGGCGTATTTTGTCCAAGCAGCGTAGGAGCTTCGTACTTCCCTTTGTACGCATCGTTCTTATAAAGATCCGTCCAGTCTTTTGGCGCGGTATCGGCCGTGAATTCGTTCGGGTTATAACCAAGGAGAATCGCTTGCTTCACAAGACCATGATAGTAGCCTTCCGGATCGTTTAAACCCTGCTCAACGTCACCGGCCCAGCTTGGAACAAACTTAGCCAGAGCGTCTTCCTTTTTCAAATTCTCATAAAGCATATTATTCAAGCCGTATACGACGTCCGCGATCGGGTTGTTCTTCTCGGCAATCAAGCGGTTCGTCAAGTCGGCGCCGCCCGCTCCGACAATTTCGATGTCAAATCCAGCACCTTTCGCTTTCTCGATCAGCCATTCGCCGCGGCCGTCAGAGTTCGCGTTCGTGTACACGATCAGCTTTTCATTCTGGTCTGATTCCGTAGACGACGATTCCGTTGAAGCCGGTGTTCCGGCCGGCGCTCCGGACTCCGAAGTGCCACCGTTTGCATTGCCGGCATTGCTGCCGCCTCCGCAAGCCGAAACAATCACACACATAATGAGAAGTAGTGCCATTGAAAGTTTTCTCATGATTCCCTTAACTCTCCTTTGATCGTGTCATTTTGTTTGGTTTAAATGTTGATGATCAACCCGTCATATGCCGGTACAATTCCGGCGGGGCTGAAGATACGGACAAAATCCTCATGTAGCAGCTTGGAATTATGGCTGAAATGTGTGACGACGATTTGGCCTTCAGGCTTCAGGATATTTTCTTTTTGGAACTCGCGCTGGACTTCCAGCACCGTTTCCACGCACATATGATTGCGGTCGCGGGCATTCCCTGTATAGCCATGCGTGCAGTCGAGGATGGCGCAATCCAGGTTTTTGCCCTTTAACCATGCCCAAGTCGCATCCGGGAACCAGCCCGAATCATGCCCGTACAGCAGTTTTTTCCCTTCCTTTTCGATCACGTATAATAGACAGGTTTCCATCCGGTCATGATCGGCCAACAATGGCGTTACCCTTGCATCGCCCATAGCAAAGGTCTCATACGGGCGCAACAAATGGAATTGATACCTTTGACCTTCAAAGCGGCCGATGGCGGCACGCGTGTGATGCATCACGGTACCATTCCCATAGATGTGCATCGGATGCTGGAGGCCGTGCGCAATCCCTTCCCTGCGGCATTCCAGATCCGCAGCATTGAAATGGTCCGAATGCGAATGCGTGACGAGCAGGTGCTCGATTGCCCCCAGATCGATATTGTCCCGCAGCGCCTGCATATAGGAATCCGGGGAATAGTCAAATTTGATTACATCGTCCATGATGGCCGAAGTTCGTGTACGGATATTTTTTCCACCAAGCTCCCGTGCCTTGGTACAATGCTCGCAGCGGCAAAATGCATTGGGAAAGCCCTCTGCGGCTGCGGTTCCTAGAAAGTGAATTTTCAAAGTCATTTCTCCTTGCCATGCAAACTGTAGTGATCCATTTTAGGTCCTGGACAGAACGGATTGTCGTTCTACAATCGATGTTTGAATTTTAATGGTGATTGGATTCTCGTTGGAGTTGCCAACGCGTTTCATCAGCAAATCAACGGCCGATCGAGCAAGCTTCTCGGTATCTTGTCGAACCGTCGTAAGCGGGGTTGGAATATATGCCGCTAACTGGATATCGGAGAAGCCGACGATGGACAGCTTTTCAGGAACCGGAATATCCATCTGCAATGCGGTATGAATGGTCGAGATGGCGACATGGTCATCCCCGCACATGATGGCCGTCATCCGGGGGTTGTCCTGAATAAACCGCTCCTGCTCCGGATCGAGCTCATTAATGCGTCTGGTATCGCAAGCGACGCTTCGAAAATGAATGTTCTGGTACTTGACCGGAATTTTATGGTCGAGCAGCGCTTGGATATAGCCTTGGTACCGCTCCTTCCTGCTTGTGATATGATCGATCGCGTTCGAAGTGTATCCGACTTCCCGGTGCCCCTTCTCGATCAAATACTTGGTCATTTGATAAGAGCCCATATAGTGGTCGTGATACACGCAATCGATCTCCACTTCATGAAAAATACGGTCGATGATCACCAGCGGCAGTTTGCGAAGCTTTAATCGCAATACTTGATCGCTGCAGGTCTTCCGCCCCTGGGGAAACAGAATGATACCGGTAATTCCTCCTTCGGCCAACCTCTCCAGACAGAGATCCTCATCGTCGCAATCCTTCGTCATTTTCAGAATGAGGTCGCACCCGTGCTTTCGCACTTCAGCCTCGGCGGCGGCGATAATCCTGGAAGTGTAATCGGACAAATGGGGCAAGATGAGCGCGATCTGTCCGAACGGCCTCTCCACGTTCGGCGCCGCCACGGTGCCCTGGGTAGAAATCCCTGAATCGACCATCAATCCTTCTTGAGGCTGGGCAAGGAAGGTCCCTCTTCGGGGCAGGCGGTACACCAATCCCTGTTCGGCCAGCTTTTGAAGCGCCAGCTTGCTTGTCATTCGGCTCACGCCGAACAGCTTGGCAAGCTCTCCTTCGGATGGAACCGGATCATGGGGCCGCAGCCTGCGGCTCTTAATGATCTCGATCACCTGATCAGCCACCCGGTGATATAATTGATTCTGTTTAATCAAACGTACATCTTTCATCAAATTATCCCTCAAATCATTGAGTCGACTCGTATCCGCAAGGGATCTAATTTGACGTTAAGTTATGTCACTGACATATTCAATGATATATATGTAAAATTCTCGTAAATTCTATGTTAAATCGCAATTCTGCGTTCCTATATCAAGAAATACATATCAGTGATATATTATTCGCTTCACATATTAAAGCTTTACATCCGTGATCGCTCCATAATCGTTAGCAAATGCATGGGATAATGCCGCACCCCAAGCAAAAATGTCAAATGACACACAAAATAGCCGCCAGTCTAAACCTGGCGGCTATTTTTAACCTGATCCCCGTTCACGCACTGCCCATTAAGTCTCAAAGTTCTCTGACTGCATAATCCCTTGGTCTAGCTGTATTTCTGCCTAAAGCGGTCCGCGATCCAGTGATTGATCTCAAACAAATCGGCCACAGGTTCTCCTGTAAATGGAATGCGAGGCATGTAGCTGACCGGACCGAACTCAGGGGTTACCGTGAAGTACGGCTTGCCTGCTTGGCTGCAATGCGCCCAAATCTGTTCCCACCAGCCTTCGAATCTTGCCAGTTCCTCCCCATATTCAGGTGCTGCCGGATGAGGAACCTGAGGACCGTTAACATATCCCACTCTTCCATGAGTATGCAGGGTACGCCTAATCATATATACCATATCCTCTTCTTGATCATGCAGCAATGATTCGCAGACACAGGTAAAGTGGCTGAAATCCGCCGTGATTTTCAATTCCGGGAATTTTTTCAACAGCTTCACGGTTGCACGTGGAGTGAACATGGCGCGTCCTCTATGGGTTTCATGCGCCACGTCAACGCCCAGCTTCTTTTCCATGCTCAAAGCGAACTCAAAAAGTGAATCTTGTTCTTCCTCAGAGAAGTAATCTTTACCGGTATGGGAGTTTACGAAGATCGGCGAAAACTCCAATGCACTTTCCAATTGCTCGTGATAAACCTCCTTATGATTTCCATAAGTGAATATCTGAGGGATGTATAACAGCTTGAACTCTTGCAGCAGCTCCTTAAATTCATTCTTGTCAGCATCATTCGGAAGCCCTGTTTCAATACCTTGATAGCCGTTCATATAAGCTCGCACGAATTTCTCTCTTAATGTCCCCTCCATGCCCCAAAAAGCATGAAATAATTGCAGTTTCATCATAATCCTCCCTAGATTTAATCGTCCTTCGTCATCCCCATCGGCATCATCATGCCATTGTCCATTCCCATCATGGTCACGCTATTCGATTCTGCTTCCTCATCAGATAAAAACACCTCGGTACCGAATACAGGCTCGGCAAATGGCAGATGCGTGCTTCCGCGCGCCAGAATTTGACGGTAATTACCCGAGTTTCCTTCGAATCCGTCATGATCCCAAGGAACCCATGACCGGGCGTTGCAGTAATGACACACATAAGATCGGCGGTAACGGTCCGTAGTTCGATTGGGAAAAGAGCGGTGGAACAGATGTGAATGGAAAAACAGCACGTCTCCCGGGCTCAAAATAACAGGGATTGGCGGCGGATAGCCGGCGACTACCTTTGACAGCGTATTCACATTATCGTCTATATGGCTGACGTTCTGGACTCTGTTCAAATCCTCAAACGCATCCACTGCATGAACGTTCCCTCCACCGATTCCATCAGGCGGATACACAGGTTCGTGATTCGACCCCGGAACGACCCATAAGCAGCCATTCTCTTCATCCACTTCCTCCAGTGCAATCCACGCTCCAATCAGTGTGTCGGGGTGCGTCTTGATATAACAGGAATCCTGATGCCAGCCTTGTCCTCCCTTCCCGGGCGGGTTCAGGAAGAGCATGGACTGAAGAGCATAGACGTCGGGGCCGATCAGTGCTTCTGTCACATCGAGAATACGTGGATGGAGCATACCTCGCTCAGCCGCCACATTCACCCGGGAAAGCATATGAATCCGTGTCGCCTTCGCGAATTCTTCCTTGAGCGGATCCGTGCTGCCAGCATTCGCCGTCTTGTCCGGCTGAAGACGGTTGAGCCTAGAATCCTCCGCCAGCTCAAACAATTCGGCGATATCATCCTTTGACAACAAGCCTCTAACAATAAGATAGCCTTCCTTGTGATAGTTCGTATACTCCTTCACACTAACCAAATAACGATTGTCCCTAGCGCGTGATTTCGGGACATAAAATGTACCCATTATTCGAATCCCTCCGTCATTAAAGAATGTCTGCACATTCATTGTACCCGCGCCGGAATCGTGCTCTCAATGGCCTGAAACCGGAAAACGATGTGTTTATTTGATCTAGGGATTGACTAAGATATATCGATTAACCGGGTATGGCGTGCGCGAATCCAAAAGGTCGGCCGTATGACGAAATAATGGATCATTGCAGCGTTTAAGATAATCAGAGGCCGTAATCCCCCGAATCCGTTTATACATTTTGGAGAAATGGTGCTCATCCCCAAAGCCAACCGAAAAGGCAATTTGTTTGACCGAACCTGCTCCCCTCATCATCAAAAACTCTGCGCGGCGCAGCCGTCTTTCCAGCAGCATTCGTTTCGGAGTCATACCCAGGGACACAACGAACACGCGGGTGAAATGCTCATGCGACCATCCGGATCGTGCCGCGATTTCTTCGATGGTTATGGGCTCCGCCAGATGCTCCTCCATGAATTCCAGTGCCCGTTGAATCGGGACTGGCAAGGAGAGTACGCTCCCTTCATCTGTATATCCAGAATGAGACGACAATTCTTCAAGCGAAGCGGCAACAAGCACAGCCAGCCGTCTCCGCCAATAAGAAGATTGGTGATTCGCAATCCAAAGCATCTTCTGCATCATACCAGCAACAAGCGTATGCTGGTTGGAGAGAAACCGATTGCCCTGGCTAAAAAGAGGTTCGAACCTTTCATTCTCTTCCCGAAGGGCTGCGTAGTCAAAGTGGACGAACATATGCCGCACATTCTTCTCCGCGCAGAAACGATATGAATGCTGTTCTCCTGGACGAGTGAAGATGAAACAAGGCTCATCTAATAGAAAGGCTTGACCGCCTATCTCATAGACTGTTCCAGAACCGTCGGGGAAGTAAACCAGTTCGTAATCGTTAATGGTTCTCGGGCCGAGTATGAAACCGGCCTGGATAATAATGTCGCCGACGTTATGAACTACCGGCCATTCTTGCTCAGTCATTCCTCTCTACCGCCTTCCTCCCTGCTTTTGTCTGTTGTTGTTACGATTGTACCAAAGGTCTATGGTTAACCATATATCTTCTTATCATTTTCGACTAAGTGTATATGGGTTTTAACAAGAACATGTATCGTTAAAGCACAAAAAGCCGCAGCTTCGCGGCTTTTAAGCGAGTTTATTTTTGTGAAATGGTGGAAACATCGACGGTTCGGCCACCAGGGCGGCTGAGCGTTAGATGTCGTGGGTTGATGGCAGAGTATACTAGTCAGTCTTCGATTGCCTGATAGACCATAGTCCAGAAGTCGTGGATAAGATGCGCCGAATCCGGGGTGGACATTCCGACTTGAGTGAGCAGGATTCCGGTAAGCTGTTTGTCCGGGTCGGCGTACGCCGAGGTGCCGCTTCCGCCGTCCCAGCCAAATTGGCCGATGGAAGCATAGTCGCCGCGGTAGGTGCGTACCGCCATTCCGAAACCCCAACCGCCGTGCTGCCCTTGGCCATGCGACAAATGGACATTGTTTTTGGCCAAGTCGTCTCGGAATGCTTGCTGCTCGGGCGTAAGGCGGTTCGTGGTCATCAGCTGGACAGCAGGCCGGGACAGGATTCGTTCGGTCCCGTGCATCCCTTGGTTTAGCAGCATCTGTAAATACGCATGATAGTCGTCTACGGTTGACAGCAACCCACCGCCGCCTGCTTGGAACGCTGGCGGCTTACTGTAGCGTCCGCCTGCCGCCTCATCCCATACCATGAACTCGCCGGTCTGCGGATCGGGAACGTAGGCCGGAGGCAGCCGGTCAATTTTGCTTTCGGGCACGTAGAAGCCGGTATCTTTCATCCCCAGCGGTTCAAAGATGCGTTCGCGCAGGAACGTCTCGAATGTCTGACCGGTAACCCTCGCAACGAGTACGCCGAGCACTTCGTTGCTCATGTGGTACTGCCATCGTTCTCCGGGCTGGTAGCATAGCGGGAGCGTACCCAGGCGGCGCATCCACTCATCCGGCTCCGGCATCTCCTGCCCTGGCGTGTCAAATAAACCATTCTCGAAGATCGCGTTTTGGATTGGGGAGCCCATTAACGTCATATCCACTCCGAGTCCGAACGTAGAGGTCAACAGATCCCGCACGGTGATCGGCCGCCGTGCCGGCACGGTTTCGTCCAGCGGGCCGTCGGGTCGCTTCAGCACCTGCCGGTTGGCGAGCTCAGGCAGCCACTTATCTACCGGGTCATCCAGATGCAGCTTGCACTCGTCGAGCAGGACCATCACCGGCGCGGCCCCAACCATCTTGGTAGTGGATGCCATCCGGAAGATCGTGTCCCGACTCATAGGAGCGCCACCGTCATGGCGCATCGTGCCAATCGCTTCGACGTGCGTCTCACCGTTCCGGCTGACTAGGGCGACGAGCCCTGGAATCTTTCCGGAATCGACATGCCTTGCCAGCACGTCGTGCATTTTGCGCAACCCTTTTCAGTGAATCCTTTGTTGCTATGTCCCATTGCAATCTTATTCATTTGATATCCCTCACTTTAATTTTTTTGTAAATCCCATTGTTTTAAACTACACTTTCGCCCGGCTTTGCGTTTTCCATTTGTCTTAAATAACCGTAACCTTGGACAAATCGGCCTCCAGGCCTTTAAGCGCCGCATAGGTCAGCTTATCCATCGTTGCGCCGTCAAAGCAGATGGTTTTGATGGCACGGTAATACTTCTTGGACAACAAAGGTCCTTGGAAAGACGAATTCTTGATTACCGCGCCCTTGAACGAAACGCCGTTCAACCCTGCTTTGTCAAACTTGACGCCGATGAAGGTTTGGCCGTCAAACACCAGCCCTGTCAGATCGCTATTTGTGAAATCTACCCCGTCGAACATACAATTTTCAAAGACGGTGTTTCTAAGATCGGTCATCGTCAGATTGACGTCGGTCAGTTTGACGCCCAAGAATTTTGCGCCGGCCAACCTCGACTTACTGAAGTTGGTGCGCACAAGGACCGTTTTTTTGAAGCTTGCATGGGCCAGGTCAAGGGTGGACAGGTTGCAGTCCGTCAGATTCGTGCCGTCAAAATGGGTACCGTGTACGTCGCTGCTCTTAAACGAACTTCCGGTCAAATCAGCGCCCGAAAAGTCGGAACCGGAGAGCGAGCTGCTTTTAAACTGTCCATTATGGGCCGTAACGCCTGCAAAGTCGCTTTTCGTCAGATTGCTTGCGTTAAAGTTTGTCACTACTTGCCGTTCCTGCGAGTTAGAGGTTTTGGTTTGATTCATAAATATTCACGTCTCCCTTATAATAAGTTTTCTAACACCATTACTTTGAATCCGGATCACCTATTCATACCAACCGTTGGTATGAATAGGTGTAAAAATAAGCTGCCTTCCGGCAGTTTAGTTTTCTTTGCTGATTTCTCTTGCTGACACACGAAACAACTTCTCGTATCGTTGATACATTTGCTCATCGAACAGGTCAAGCCCCAGGCCTTTCAATATTTCATCGAAAAACCTTACCTTGCGTAACATCATCTCGGGCGAAGCTTGGATGACCTCCGGGTTTAGCCACAGGTTCGTGAGAATCACCAAGGCTTCGCTGAGCTCCCTTGGATAATCGGTCCGGATCGAGCCGTCTCGCATCCCCTGTTCGATGATGGGCTGGATATAGACGGGAACCGCTTTTTCAAAGATGTTCTCGATTTGTGCTGCCAGCAGCTTCGGATTGCGCAAGAGGTTCGGCGCCACCGATGCCAGTTCGTTGTGAGCAGCATTGTCGAGAGAGAGTTGGGAAATCTTCCGGAGCTTCTCCAGGCCGTTCAGCCCATTGTCATCCCGGATGCCGGACAGCATCTCGTCAACGCCTTTGAACGCGTGATCGATGACGGCCTGCCAGATCTCTTCCTTCGACTTGAAGTGATGATAAATCGCTCCTTTTGTCAGCCCGCCCAGCTCATTGATGATATCCTGAATGGAGGTCTGCTCGTATCCTTTTTGCATGAACAGATTAAGCGCCACGGTTAGAATTTGGTTGATGGTTTCTTCCGGATATTTATTTCTTGCCATTCGCCCGCAGCTCCTTTCATACATTCGGTTGGTATGTAACAAATATATCCAATCATCCGTATGATGTCAACCCCCTTTTTGAAGTTTATTGATTTTCGTTTTTCATTGCCAGAGTTATTGGCTTCTGTATTCAATAGAAGGCGCGGATACGCGGCTATACCACCATCCCCAGGCAAAAAAAAAACCACACCAAACTAGGGGCGAGGTTTCTGATTGATATCCACTTCCTTTATTTCAAGGTGAATCATCTGGTCTAGCAGTCCTGTACCATCCGGCAAACTGCTCCGATATGTTAAACTAACGCTTCCCGTTAATCCAATCATTTTCTTCACCTTGTTTAACTGAGATACATAAGCATCGTTCAATCTCTGCTAGTCCATCATCATATCAACAACTTTTTTTGCAAACGCAGCATAGGATTCGATCAGATCCGGATTTCGATCAATGGCCCATCGAAGGTTATCGAACGCGCTTAATAGCTGCAAATGTCTCATATCAGCTAGGTTTTCTGCACTTATGCCGTACCCGTCTTGAAATGCTTTGAATTCTTCCGTATTCGGATTTCCGTCTAGCATTTGGCACCGCATCAGCCAAATCATATCCCCATGCGGTACTGTTCTTACTTCTGCATTGCCCCAATCCAATAATATGACTTGTCCCGACTGATTGATAATCGTATTCTTCAATGAAAAGTCTCCATGGATTAAACCGAAACGGAACCTTTCTTTCTTCAAATTCTCAAACAGTTTTCGCACTCTCTGCGAATTCGTATGATTGATTACTCCGAGCTCAATCAATCGATCATTCTCCGTCAAACTATTGATATTATACTGTACATATCCTAGCCAACTGCCGTCCGATCCTGCATGAGAAGGGGAATGAAACTCACCATGGACCGGATCTATTAGATTTTCCCCATATCCCTTCACTGGGATCGAATGAATAAGTTTGGCATATTTGCCAAGCTGCCTCCAAACATCGGTCTTGAGAGCCGTACTATCTACCCCGTTGTCTCCCTCAACGAAAGCTTGAATCATATATGCGGTTTCATCAATTACACCAATGGTCAACACCTCAGGTCCGGGAATACCAATCGCGGCAGCTTGTTCAATACACCATTTTTCTTTCACATAGCTTGGAAATGCAGCTGAGTCGTTCATGCGAACTACGACTTTACGACTCTTGGTTTCAACTACGAAAACCTGATTTACGATGCCTTTTCCTATGATCTGGTAAGATGTTTTTATTTCTTCATGAAGAAAATCGCTTGCAATTCGTTCTGCTTGCGTATCTACAGACTCTCCCACAGTTTATCACCCTCTAAAGTGTCGTATTTCGAATAGATTACCACACTTTTTTTGGAAAGTACGTTTATAACTAAACTATCCTTGTGCGTTAACTTAATGAGATAGCTGGGGGAACCTCCCCGCCCGGATACAATGTCGAGCAGGACAAGCGTTTCGGCTGCGACAGCGGAATACCCGAAGGGATCTCGCTCAGATCCGCAGGCATGCTCGAATATATGGACGCGGTTTCACTGCTGTATATAATGACTTGCTCCGTATGGCTGCCCCATAGGTCAGCATGGACGGCATAGCCCTCGGAAGGAAACTCCACGACCGCGTTCATATGACCGTCATACAATGTTGGGAAGATGCCCCCACCGCGC